>JAGBNT010000004.1 GCA_017634255.1 Lachnospiraceae bacterium | reverse complement strand
TGTCGTGAGGGCTGCCATGTTAACATAAATAAGCCCATCAAAAGCATATATTTCGGCGGAGGGACGCCGAATATCTTAAATTCTGAATGGATAGTTCGAGTGTTATGTAAACTCAACGAAATCTTTACCATCGACGAAGCCGCCGAAGTTTCAATCGAATTAAATCCCGGAGTATATGAAGAAAATGAAAGACACAGGGAACTGACAGACCTCAGGGCAGCCGGTATCAACCGCATAAGCATGGGTCTTCAGTCTGTCCAGCTTCCTGAGCTTAAAAGACTGGGGCGGATCCATGACCTTACGGCCTTTTTAAGGCTCTATGAGGAGGCTTTAAATTGCGGCTTTGAAAATATCAACGTGGACCTCATGACCGGGATACCCCTGCAGACCTGTGACACCTTCGCCCGGACCCTCGAAAGAGTGCTGGAGCTAAGGCCGAAGCACATATCGGCCTATTCGCTCATAATCGAGGAGGGAACGCCCTTCGGGGAGGCGGACCTTAAGAGCCTGGACCTGCCGGAGGAGGAAGAGGAATATGAGATCTACCTGATGACCCGGAGGATCCTGGAGCAGGCGGGCTACAGGCGCTACGAGATCTCGAACTACGCCCTTCCGGGCTATGAATGCGCCCATAATCTGGTCTACTGGGACAGGGAAGACTATCTGGGCCTGGGTCTCGGAGCGGCCTCCCTCATAGGGGATCTCAGGTTTTCCAATACGAAAGAACTCAATAAATATCTGGCCGCCCCCGGCAGGACACGGGAAAATATCCAAAGGCTGAGCCAGCAGGAGGCCATGGAGGAATTCATGTTCCTGGGGCTGCGGAAGACCGCGGGAGTCAGAAAGGCGGACTTTAAGAGGATGTTCGGCAGGGAGCTGGAGGAGGTCTACGGGGAGATCATAGAGAAACAGGTGGGCTTAAGCCTCATGGAGGAGGGCCGGGATGGAGTCAGACTCACCGAAAGGGGTATGGACGCAGCCAACGAGGTCATGGCTAAGTTTTTATTGTAGAATTGCACAAAAGTTGATACAATAAAAGCAAAATTATGGGTAATAAAATACGATAGATGTTACAGAGGACGCGGGTTTGACATATGGATCACAAGGGTATGGAGATCGATAACAATTCAGCCAACAGCAGAGAGGAATCTTCGGTTCTTTTTGAATACAACATTCAAAAGGATACGATGAACTATTCCCGGAATATCAATAAATTTATCCCATGCGCAATGAGGATCGATTCCTTCAGCGACGGAATGGAGGTCTCAGGAAAGATCTACCCTGAGGATGTCAGGCGGGCGCTCAACTTTTTCAGACCGATAATGGTGGAGAATCCCGACGAGGAGAGGAGCGAGACCTTCCGCTGCATGGATTTTGACGGCAATTTCAGGTGGTTTAAGGCGACCGGAAAGGCCATAAACGATGAAAATAAAAAGCCGCTTATGATATACGGAAATCTTGCCCCGGTCAACGCTGAGGTGACTGAAGGCGAGGCGGTGAGCAAGATCGATGAGGCTACCGGCCTCGACAACTACAGGAGCGCGGAGAGGAAGATCAAGAATATATATGCCGAGGACATGGACTCCACTCTGAGCACCCTGCTGTTGATCTCGGTGTCCGTCCTGGATGAGATCAGGCGTGAAAAGGGCGGGGACAGCGCGGACAGGCTCATGGGCAAGGCGGCGAAGCTCCTTAAGGATGCTATAAGAAATTCGGATGTGCTCGGGAGATACAGCGACAACTCCTTCATTTTTGCCATGCGCGGTATCACCGATGTGGGGATAGTCTGCAGCAAGGCAAGCTATATGCTGACCAGCCTCAGGGACTTATTGAGAGAGGAATATCCGGATCATGCCTCCGGGGTAAATATAGGTATATCCCTCTCGCAGCCGGTATTTCCGGTCGGCTATGACGTAATGCTTGAGAGGGCTGAAAAGGCCTTAAAGAGGGCAAGGGAGGACGGGGATACCTTCTATGTCTACGACGGAGTCCTGAGGTCGAGGGAGGAATTTGAGCTGGCTCCCGCTTCCGCACAGGGCGATATGACCCTTATAAAAAATATCCTGGATCCCATAGTTACCTGGGCCTATGCCGTGGATGCGGACCACAACATCATATATATGAACAAGGCCATGAAGGAGCGCTTCGACGGCGTCAAGGAGGGGCTTTGCTACAATAAGCTCAAGGGCAAGGACAGCCCGTGTCTCGACTGCCCCATGAAGCTTATGGCGGACAATGAGCGTTCACAGGATTTTGACGTATATTCTCCGGATCTCAGGGCCATGGAGCATGTGCGCTGCACAAGGATATCCCTTAAAAACCATGATACTATTTTTGTCATCGCAGACGTAAACGAAGATATAAAACAGCAGATGCGCGAGATAGAAAAGAGCATGCATCACTTTAACGATGCGATAGCGAAATCCCATGACATAATCTGGGAGATAAATTTAAGCCGGAACAAATGCACAAGAGTCAGGGAGACCAACATTGCCGGGCTGTCAGGGGACAGGGTGGTAAGCTACGCCAAGCTCAGGCGCGAGGTGCTGGACAACCTTGTCCACTATCAGGACAGGGAGGAATTCCTTGCGGCCACAGATCCCGACGCCATACATGAGGCGGTCAAGATGGGCAAGACGACCATCAACAAGCAGCTCAGGATAAAGGCGGAGGATGGCAGCTACAGGTGGTATGACGTCAGCTCTGTGCTGTATATAACGGACGATTACGAGGAGGACGAGCTCGTAATTTTTTCAGCCAGGGATATAAACGAGCTCAAGACCGAGCTCAGGCAGAAGGCCATGGTAGAGGCCAAGTACCATACTGTTGTCGAGCACAACGAATATATGCAGGAGCTGGCCCAGAGCAACGAGCGCTACGAGCACGTGAACGAGCTCACGGGCATCTTCGTTTTTGAATACGACGTTACGAATAAGAGCTATTATGTGTGCACCACTTTTGAGGAGATGTTCGAGCTCTCGGAGTGGATGCTCTCCGACGAGTGGTCCCTTTTGGAGGGGCTCGTGGTCCACAATGAGGACAGGGAGAAATTTACGGAGTTTATAAAGCGGGTAAAGTCCCAGCCGGATACTCACGAGATCACCGTGCGCCTCATCAACCGCTACGAGGTCTCCCGCTGGTTCACTATCACGGTGCAGACCTTAAACGGCTTAAATAACGAGCTTTACAGGGTCCTTGTCATATTGCAGGATGTCAACGCGGAGATGGAGATAAAGGCGGAGCTGGAATTCAGGGCCGACTACGACTCGATGACGAAGCTCTATAATTCTGAGGCCTTTTACCGCAAGGCCCAGGAGATCATCCATTCGGACAGTGAGATGCTCTATGCCATCATTTCGGTGGATATAGACAGGTTCAGGGTCATAAACGACCGTTTCGGCATAAAGACCGGAAACAGGTGCCTGGAGGAGCTGGGGCGGTGCATCCGGGAGAGCCTTAAGGGAGAGAATATAGCCGGGAGATATATGGCCGACGTCTTCTCGATTCTCGTGGCCTATGAGCGCGAAAGACAGATATTCGACTACATAGACGAGCTGACCGCAAGCTTCAGCTTTGACGCGGCGAGGCGCTGCGGCTCCACCCTGTCCTTCGGCATATATATGATAAACAAGCGGGATCTGCCGGTGCGCCTGATGTGCGACAGGGCCAGGATGGCCAAGCAGGAGATAAAGAACAACTCCATCACCAACTTTGCCGTCTATGACGACAAGGTGAGGATACAGCAGAGGAAGATCTCGGAGATCACCTCGCAGATGAACGTGGCCCTCGACAACAACGAGTTCGTTATGTACCTGCAGCCCAAGGTGGACCTAAAGACCGAGAAGCTCTGTGGTGCCGAGGCCCTGGTCAGGTGGCTGCATCCCACCAAGGGTATTCATTCTCCCGGAGAATTCATACCGCTTTTCGAGAGCAATGGATTTGTCAAGAAGCTGGATGAATATATGTGGGAGACGGCCTGCGAATACCTGGCCCGGCTTAAGAGCATGGGCGAGATAATTCCGATCTCGGTCAATATCTCCCGTTTCCACGTGAACAATACGGACCTCGTGCGTGTGCTCACGGATATGATAAACCGCAACGGTATAGACCCGAAATACCTGGAGCTGGAGATAACGGAGACGCTGTTTACCGACAATGCCGAGGACCTCTATGCCACGATGCAGAGGCTCAAGGACATAGGCTTTGTCATAGAGATGGACGACTTCGGCTCGGGCTATTCCTCCTTAAATATGCTGAGGCGGGCGCCGGTGGATATCATAAAGATAGACAGGTATTTCATAGATAAGATAATGTCCACCAAGAGGGGACGTATAATAGTTGAGAACTCTGTTTCCATGTCCAGGCAGCTGGGTCTCAAGGTGGTGGCCGAAGGAGTCGAGACGAGGGAGCAGGCGGATTTCTTAAAGTCCATCAACTGCGATGTGGCTCAGGGATATTTTTATTCCAAGCCGGTTACTACGGAGGAATTTGAAAAGCTGCTGAAGACTATGAGGTAACGCGATGCTATTTATTCGACAGGAAAAGCTGAAAGAGGGTATGAGACTGGCAAAGCCCATTTACAATAAAAAGGGCGTCCTGCTGTATGACAGAAATTCCAAGCTTACCAGGCAGGGTATCGAGAGCGTACATAATTTCGGGCTGATCGGCCTGTATATCTTAGAGCCGGCGGAGCCCCTGCCGCCCATGAGCGAGGAGGATATGGAGTTTGAGCGCTTTACCATGATGTCCACCTTTGCCATTGAGGATGAGCTCAGGGCCATACACGACAAGGATAAAAATGACTCGGGGCTGGAGCAGGTCGCGACCCAGGTCATAAAGAGATACGGCCATCTGGACCACAAGATAAACTTTGTCCAGTCCTTAAGGAGCCGCGAGGATAAGTATTACAAGCATGCCTTAAATACAGCCATCCTGACCGCCATGATAGCGCGCAAGCTAAACCTCAAGCATACGCAGCTCCACGACGCCGTAATGACGGCGCTAATAATGGATATAGGCATGCTGGATATTCCGGATGAGCTGCGGGATAAAACCGGCGATGAGCTCTCTGAGGGAGATATCGAGACCATAGAGAGGCTCTCCATGGCGGGCACCCAGTATATCGGCCAGGCCTGTTCACAAAATCCCGTCATAAAGAGGATAGCTGTCCAGGTCATAAGGGAAATGGAGGCCTACGCCAGGAATGAGACCGCTGATAAGGCGGGGAAGAGCTACTACGAGGCCAAGGTGGTGAAGCTGGCCGCTATCTTTGACAATATGACGGCCATGAACGACTATGACGAGCCCAGCTCGGAGATCTCGGCCATCAGGTTTTTGATCGAAAACGACGAGATGTTTGAGCCGGAGATCACGGAGGCTCTCGTAAAGTCGATAAATATCGTAGTGCCGGGCTGCTCAGTGGAGTTAAATACCGGCGAAAAGGCCCTGGTGATAAACGAGAACGAAAGGAATATCCTAAAGCCCATAGTGCTTACCTTCTCGGACAACAAGATAATAGACCTGGGTCAGGAGCTCATCTACGGAGGGCTTTATATAAAGGACGTAATGAAGACCATGGACAACCGCTGTGTTGTGGATAAGAGCGCCCTGGCCGGCTTCGGAGTGAATGTTTAGGACAGGGGCAGACAGCAGCCGGGCGGCTCCGTAAGGACTGCAGACCAGATAATAGAGGGAAAATGATAGATATAGGCCAGATCTTGTCCGAAGCCCGTCGAATGAGGGCTTCGGATATTCATTTAAGCGTAGGCGCCGTGCCGAAATTCAGGGTACACGGCGAGCTTACCGATTCAAATTTTCATAAGCTTTCCGCCGCGGAGACACTTGAGACCCTCGTGAATTTCATGACCCACGAGCAGAGGGACCGCTTTGAGGAGGAGGGAGAGATCGAGCTGTCCGTCTCTATCCGCGATTTCGGCCGCCTGAGGGTCAATGCCTATAAGCAGAGGGGCAGCATAACCATAGCCCTGAGGCTGGTGGATAAGGAGCTGCCGGATGCGGCGCAGTTCAATATTCCTCCCGCCGTGGTGAGGCTTGCGGGGGAGAAGAAGGGGCTCGTCATCATGACCGGACCCTCCGGCTCGGGAAAGACCTCGATGCTGGCCGCGATGATAGACGGGATCAATTCCTCGAGGGCCTGCAACATAATAACTCTTGAAGACCCGATCGAGTTTCTCCATAAGAACAATATGAGCACTATAAACCAGCGGGAGATAGGCCTGGACGTGAAGGATTACCGTACCGCTTTGAAAAGTGCGCTCCGCGCCGACCCGGACGTGATAGTGGTAAACCGCATAAGCGGGGCGGAGGAGGCCTCCCTGGTGCTGACGGCGGCCGAGACCGGGCGGCTGGTCTTCGCGGCTATGTCCACTAATTCCGTGCCAGAGACGATAAGCTCCATCGTGGATATCTTTCCGCAGCAGGAGCGTACAATGGCGCGTTTCCGCCTCGCGGACAACCTCAAGGCCATAGTTACGAGGCAGCTCATCCACACCTCGCAGGGTATGTCTGTGCCTGCATACGAGCTGCTCTTCATGACAGGTAAGCTGCGGGAGCTCGTCCGTCTGGACAAGTCGGTGGAGCTTTACGAGGCCATGAGGGAGGGGGCGGACAAGGATTTGGTGACCATGGACCAGTCCTTGACAGCCCTTGTACAATCGGGTACAATCAGTGCCGAAGAGGCGGTGGAAGCTGCCCTTGACCCCGAGGCTCTGGCAAAGAGCTTAAGGGTGGATCTGTAATAAGGCTGTTCAGCCTTTAAAATTCCTTAAATTTATAATTAAATAGTGAGGTATTCAAAGATGTTTTGCAGTGTAGTATCGAGTACCCTTTACGGCATAGATGCAAGGCTTGTCTATGCCGAGGCCGACATTTCGGATGACGCCATGCCCGCCTTTGAGATGGTGGGCTATCTGGGAAGCGAGGTCAGGGAGGCGCGGGAGAGGATAAGAAGCGCGGTCAAGAATTCGGATTTCAAGCTTCCCGCAAAAAAGATCACGGTAAATCTGTCCCCGGCGGATATCAGGAAGAGCGGGACCTCCTTTGACCTGGCAGAGGCCGTAGCCATCCTGGCGGCCGTCTCGGGGATGGACGCCGGGATCTTCAAGGATACGGTGATAGTCGGGGAGCTGTCCCTGTCGGGTAAGGTAAAGCCGGTGAACGGCATCCTGCCCATGGTCATGGAGGCCGCGAGGCAGGGCTATAAAAGGTTCATCCTGCCCCGGGAGAACACCGGGGAGGGAGGAGCTGTCCGCGGAATTTCTGTCATAGGAGTGCAGAGCCTCAAGGAGGCCATAGCCTATCTTAAGGGGGAGGTGGATATAGCGCCGGTACCGGAGGCCTGTGGAAATATGGAGGAGACGGGGCGCTATGATGTGGATTTTGCGGAGCTTAAGGGGCAGGAGCAGGCCAGGAGGGCAGCGGAGGTGGCAGTGTCGGGGATGCACAATCTCCTGCTCATAGGCCCGCCCGGCAGCGGGAAGAGCATGATAGCCAAGAGGATACCCACCATAATGCCGGCCCTGACCCTCAAGGAGAGCCTCGAGCTTACAAAGGTCTACTCGGCAGCGGGGGCCTTAAAGGAGGACGGGATAATGCGCTTAAGGCCCTTTGTGGAGACCCACCATACCACCACGGCCCAGGCCCTGTCCGGGGGAGGAAATTTTCCGCGTCCCGGCCTGTGCTCCTTAAGCCTCTACGGTGCCCTCTTTCTTGACGAGCTGCCGGAGTTTTCCCGGGCCGCCCTCGAGGCCCTGAGGGAGCCTCTGGAGGACAGGGTAATAAATGTGTCCAGGGTGGGCTGGAAATATACCTTTCCGGCGTCATTTCTTCTCATAGCTGCTATGAATCCTTGTAAGTGCGGCTACTTTCCCGACAAGTCTCGCTGCACCTGTACTGAGGCCTCGATCAAGAAATATCTTTCCCGGATAAGCCGCCCCCTTTTGGACAGAATCGATATTTCCGCCCAGGCTGAGGAGGTCTCCTTCGAGGAGTTAAACGACAGCTCCAATACCGGGGAGAGCTCGGAGAAGATAAGGCAGAGGGTGATGAAGGCCTTCGAGATACAGCGGAGGCGCTTTAAGGAGGAGAGGATAAATTTCAACTCCGAGATAGATGTAAAGGATATCAGAAAATACTGCGCGCTGGGCTTAAAGGAGGAGACACTGTTAAAGGAGGCATTCAAGGTGCTGGGCCTGAGCGCCAGGGCCTATCACAGGATATTAAAGTGCGCCCGGACCATAGCCGATATGGACGGGTCGGAGGATATCCGGTGCGCGCATCTTAGCGAGGCCATAGGCTACCGCAGTCTGGACGGGAGATACTGGAATGGAAGAAACTAGAATGGAAGAAAAGGGGGACGAGATAAGATTCTTGACCCCCTTCGACAGGGATTTCCCCGAAAAGCTTAAGTATATACCCCAGCCTCCCGGGGGCATATACGTAAAGGGAAGACTGCCGGACCCGGACATCCCAAGCGTCGCCATAATAGGGGCCCGGGCCAATACCGAGTATGGCAGAAAGGCAGCGGTGGAATTCGCCTCCCGCCTGGCCCGGCACGGGGTACAGATCATAAGCGGGATGGCCAGAGGCATAGACGGTATAGCCCAGGGGGCGGCAGTGGCCGAGGGAGGCAGGAGCTTCGGAGTCCTGGGAAGCGGCATAAATATCGTATATCCCAGGTCAAATGCAGAGCTTTTTAAAAAGATAGTAAGCTCCGGGGGCTTAATCAGCGAATATGATCCGGATATGCCCGCGAGGGCCGAGCTTTTCCCCCAGAGGAACAGGATAATAGCGGGACTTTGCGACATCCTCCTCGTGATAGAGGCGAGGGTACAATCGGGGACGGCTATAACCGTGCGCTTCGCCCTGGAGCAGGGCCGGGACGTCTTCGCCGTGCCGGGGAGGATATCCGACCCCTTAAGCGTAGGCTGCAATGCCCTCATTGCCGACGGGGCGGGGGTGGCGTCTAGACCTGAGGACATACTGGAGGCCCTGGGGCTTATTCCAAAAAGAGGTGAAACAAAGACAGAGGTGTTTTTTAAGACCGGGCTCAAGGGGCTGTCACCGAGGCTCGCGGCCGTGGTCCGCTGCCTCGACTATAACCCTGTGGGGGTGGACGAGCTTGCCAGAAGGACGGGTATGGAGGTACAAGAAGTTATGGCGGCTCTTTTGGAGCTCGAGCTTAAGGGTATGGCCATGCGCTGCGGTGCGTCACATTATATTAAGAAGATTTAGGTTTTTTAGGGGTTTCGCGCGGACGTAAAATATAAAGGGCTCAGCCAGTTCTAGGCTGGGCTAGAATTTTTTCACCCTTGCAATAAGAAATTATTTGTTGTATATTGTGAAATCGTAAAATTATGAAACAAATTGACGACATGATTGGTTTACATAAGATTTAGCAACAGAGAAAAAGTGTGAGAAAGTTATCATGGCGAAGAATTTAGTTATAGTTGAGTCTCCCACCAAGGAGAAGACCATCAAAAAGTTTCTCGGAAAAAATTATCAGGTAGTCGCTTCCATGGGTCACGTCCGGGATCTTCCCAAAAGCCAGATGGGAATCGACGTGGAGCACGACTTTGAACCCAAGTATATAACCATCAGGGGCAAGGGCGACCTTCTGGCCTCCCTGCGAAAAGAGGTAAAGAAGGCCGACAACATCTACCTCGCAACCGACCCGGACCGTGAGGGAGAGGCCATAAGCTGGCACCTTACCAAGGCTTTGAAGCTGGAGCCGGGAGAGACGGATAAGAAGGTGGAGCGGATAACCTTCAATGAGATAACCAAAAACGCGGTCAAGAGCGCCATAAAAAATCCCAGGGATATAGATATGAATCTGGTGGACGCCCAGCAGGCCCGCCGGGTCCTGGACAGGATGGTGGGATATGGAATTTCCCCCCTGCTATGGGCCAAGGTGAAAAGAGGGCTTTCCGCGGGCAGGGTCCAGTCGGTGGCCCTGAGGATGATCTGTGACCGGGAGGATGAGATAAACGCCTTTATCCCGGAGGAATACTGGACCTTCGACGCGGCCTTTAAGGTAGAGGGAGAAAAGAAGCCGCTTATCGCCGGCTTTTACGGAGATAAGAACGGAAAGCTCACTGTTCATACCGGTGACGAGGCCGCGGCCATCAAAAAGGAATGCGAAAAGGCAGCCTATAAGGTCTATGAGGTGAAGAACGGCAAGAGGACGAGGAAGCCGCCCCTTCCCTTTACGACCAGTACGATGCAGCAGGAGGGCAGCTCCGTCCTCAATTTTTCTACCCAGAAGACCATGCGGATTGCCCAGCAGCTCTATGAGGGAATAGATATAAAGGGCGAGGGGACGGTGGGTCTTATCTCCTACCTGAGGACGGATTCCACCCGTATTTCCGAGGAGGCCCAGAGCGCTGCCGCGGAATATATAAAGGCCAATTTTGGTGAGGAGTATCTGAGCAAGACTACGGCTGCAAAAAAAGAGGGCAAAAAGATACAGGATGCCCATGAGGCCATCCGGCCTACAGATATCGCCAGGACGCCGGCCCTGGTAAAGGCCAGCCTTTCCAGAGAGCAGTATAAGTTATATGAGCTTATCTGGAAGAGGTTCGCGGCCTCCCAGATGGCACCCGCCGAGTATGAGACCTCAAACGTCAGGCTCATAGCCGACGATAAATATCTCTTCTCAGTCTCGGCCTCCAAGCTCGTCTTCGAGGGCTTCATGAAGGTATATAAGCCGAAGGAAGAGGAGGAAGAGGGCTCCAACGTCATGCTGGGGGGCATATCGGAGAACAGCGTCATCGCATTGGATAAAATAGAAGAAAAGCAGCATTTTACCAATCCTCCGGCTCACTACACCGAGGCGAGCCTCGTGCGCGCCCTCGAGGAGCAGGGGATAGGCAGGCCCAGTACCTATGCGCCGACTATAACCACCATTCTTGCCAGAAGATATATCACCAAGGAAAATAAGAATCTGTACGTGACAGAGATAGGAACGGCTGTCAACAATATCTTAAAGGATGCCTTCCCGAGTATCGTGGACGTGAATTTCACCGCGAATTTCGAAAAGCTCCTGGACGGGGTGGAGGAAGGCGATGTCCGCTGGAAGACCATAATCGAGAATTTTTATCCCGATCTCAAGGAGGCTGTGGATAAGGCTGAAAAGGAGATCGAGGAGATAGAGATAAAGGACGAGGTCACGGATGAGATCTGCGAGAACTGCGGCAGGAACATGGTCATCAAGTATGGCCCCCATGGCAAGTTCCTGGCCTGCCCGGGCTTCCCGGACTGCAGGAATACCAAGCCCTACTATGAAAAGATAGGGATAACCTGTCCCAAATGCGGAGGCGATATAGCCATTAAGTCCACCCGAAAGGGCAGGAGATATTATGGCTGCATCAACTATCCGGACTGCGATTTCATGAGCTGGTCGAGGCCTTCGGAGGTCAAATGTCCGAAGTGCGGCTCCATGATGGTGGAAAAGGGAGCTAAGCTCGCCTGCATAAATGAGGAATGTAAGAACGTAATAGACAAGAAGGGATGAGATAATGGCACCGACAGGCAGACAAAAACTCAGGCTCGGAGACATTCTGATCAAGCACGGGGTATTGACCAAGGAGCAGCTGGACGACGCATTGAAGATGCCGAGGCTGGACAATGAAAAGCTGGGTGAGCTCCTTGTGCGCATGAATATCTGTACGGAGGATGCGCTGGCCCAGGCGTTGAGCAGCCAGCTTAAGATACCCATAGCTAACCTCGTGGGTATGCACATTGAGGATTCTGTCCTGCAGCTCATACCCTCGTCTCTTGCGAAGAAGTACCTGGCCATTCCGATAGGCTTCAGCAAGGAAAACGCCAACGTACTATATGTAGCCATGTCCGACCCCATGGATATGATGGCTCTGGACGATTTCGGCATCGTGACGAATTTCCAGATAGAGCCCAGGGTCGCCATACCCTCCCAGATACACGCGGCCATAGACAGGGCCTACGGTACACGGGATGCCCTGGAGGTCGCCAGCAAGTACGAGAAGGAGAGGGCGGAGCTCTACGGCGACGATGAAGACAATAAGGTACAGGAGGAGAGCTCCGAGGTAAGCAACGCCCCCATCGTACAGCTGGTGCGGGGAATGATAGAGCAGGCCATAAGGCAGAGAGCCTCCGATATCCATATAGAGCCGATGCCGGACAAGGTCCGGGTCAGATACCGTATCGACGGAGCCCTCTATGAGAGAATCTCCTATTCGGACAAGCTGCTGCCGGCCATAGTGGCCCGTATAAAGGTCACCGGAGGCATGGACATTTCGGAGAAGAGAAAGCCCCAGGATGGCCGTATCACCCAGATAGTCGACAAGAGGGAGTACGATATCCGTGTGTCCTCGATCCCTACCGTTTATGGTGAAAAGATAGTTCTGAGAATAGCCTCCAAGAACGCCCTTATGCGCAGCAAGGAGGAGCTGGGCTTAAGCGACAGCGACGTCCAGAAATTCGATTCGATACTTAAGCATCCCCACGGTATAATACTGGTCACAGGGCCTACGGGCTCAGGTAAATCCACGACTCTCTATACCGCGTTGTCGGAGCTCAATAAGGTGGATGTAAACATCATAACCGTCGAGGACCCCGTAGAGGCAAATATCGACGGCGTCAATCAGATACAGGTCAACAACAAGGCTGACCTCACCTTCGCCAATGCCTTAAGGTCCATTTTAAGGCAGGACCCTGATATAATAATGATAGGTGAGATACGTGATTCGGAGACGGCGGAGATCGCGGTACAGGCCTCTATCACGGGTCATCTTGTCGTGAGCACCCTGCACACCAATTCCACCGCCAGCTCCGTGAGCCGTCTGGTGGATATGGGGGTCGAGCCCTATCTGCTGTCGGACGCCCTGGTGGGAGTCATCGCGCAGAGGCTTGTCAGGAGGCTCTGTCCCTTCTGCAGGAGGAAGAGGAAGCCCGACAACTATGAGAAGGTCATCTTAGGGCTACAGCCGGATGCGGACAACGATATCTATGAGCCCGGCGGCTGTCCCCAGTGCGACAATACAGGCTACAAGGGACGTATAGGCGTCTATGAGATCCTGGAGGTCACGGCGGATATAAGGAGAAATATAACCGAGAGAGCCTCCACGGAGGAGATCAGGAAGACGGCTCTGGAGGGGGGCATGGATACTCTTCGTATGGAGGCCACCCGCTATGTGCTGGAGGGTATAACTTCATTTTCAGAAATGACCAAGGTTTCTTTTGATATTTAATATTGATTGGCGGATTGCCGCCGATGAAAGGCAGCTGAAGCTGCGCGGCGGCAAGCAGGCAAGGCGCTTAAAGCGCCTCAAAAATAATAGGGGGTTTTTCAATGCAGGATATTAAAGAGGCTTTAAGGGCCGCAATGGACAGGGGCGCCAGTGACGTGCATTTTTCCGTGGGACGTCCCGCCATGCTGAGGATCGACGGCAAGCTGGTCCCCATCGAGGAGGACAGGCTCATGCCGGCGGACACCGAAAGGCTTATCCTTCCGGTTTTAAACGAGCAGAATATCGCGGAGCTCAAGGAAAAGGGCGAGATCGACCTGGCCCTCTCGGTAGAGGGAATTGGGCGTTTCCGTATAAATGTGTTTATGTCCAGAGGCTCCTACGCCGCGGCCTTAAGACTCCTGCCCTACAATATCCCCACGCCGGAGGACTTAAACCTGCCCGCGGCAGTGGTCGAGACTACGAATAAGAAGAGGGGACTGGTGCTGGTCACCGGACCTACCGGCTCCGGTAAGTCCACGACCCTGGCCTCCCTTATAAATGAGATAAACCGCAAATACCCGGTGCATATAATCACCCTTGAGGACCCTATAGAGTACCTGCACCGGTCGCAGACGGCCATCGTCAATCAGAGGGAGGTGGGGCTCGATACCCAGAGCTACGCCGATGCCCTGAGGGCGGTCTTAAGACAGGACCCGGATATCGTCCTCCTCGGAGAGATGAGGGACCTCGACACTATCTCCACGGCGGTAACTGCGGCCGAGACCGGCCACCTGGTCTTTTCCACCCTGCACACGATGGGCGCGGCGGCCACTATCGACCGTATCATCGACGTCTTCCCGCCCCATCAGCAGGAGCAGATAAGGATCCAGCTTTCGACGGTCTTAGAGTGCGTCGTATCCCAGCAGCTCCTTCCGACCCTTGGAGGCGGACGCTGCGCGGCCTTTGAGGTAATGGTACCCAATCCCGCGATAAGGAACCTTATCCGTGAGGGCAAGACCTACCAGATAACCTCGATGATACAGACCAGCAGAAAGGCCGGGATGATGCTCCTGGACGACTATCTGGCGGAGCTCTATATCAAGAATAAGATCAGCAGGGATACGGCCATTTCCTTTGCGCAGGACTACTCTTATATTGAGAGGAAGCTGCTGTAAGCTTGTTGCAATTCAGCCCGGAGCGGGTCAGGCATATTTGACAGAACCTATTATTTGTTAACATAATCGTTGCAAAAAAAATGTAATGGTGATATAGTCGGACTATGCAATTTAAGCGCATTTTCTGTGCATTGAGTTGTAATGCGGTTCAATTTATCAATACTTTGGATACAGAAGGTTATTGTGACTAGTTATACTTATTCGGCGGTTGACCGGACAGGAAAAGAAATACGCGGTCAGCTTCAGGCGGACAACGAGGTCGAAGCCAGAGAGAAAATCAAGGGCGGCGGACTTTTGGTGCTTGAGGTATCGGAGGCTGACGCGCTGGACAAAAATATAGAGTTTAGCATCGGCACGAGAAAACCCGGAGCAAGGGATTTCTCGGTTTTTTGCCGTCAGTTCGTGGCTATGACCCAGGCAGGCGTTACCATTATAGACGCGCTTAAGATGCTTGCGGACCAGACCCAGAACGCCGTGCTTAGAAAGACCGTAAGGAATACGCAGATCTCGGTTGAAAAGGGAGAGACGCTTTCGGACTCCATGAGGCTCGACAGCAAGGTCTATCCGGAGCTCCTTATCAATATGGTGGAAGCCGGAGAGGCCACCGGTGCCCTGGATATAGCCTTTGAGCGTATGGCGATTCACTATGAGAAGGAGGCCAAGCTCAAGGCACTTATGCGAAAGGCCATGGTCTACCCAATCGTGGTTGGTATCGTGGCAGTCGGAGTTATAATCCTTATGCTCACCTTTGTCATCCCGAGATACGTGGTCATGTTCAACGACCTCGGGGCGAAGCTTCCGGGGATAACGGTTGCGGTAGTAAAATTAAGCGATTTTATAATAAAGTTTTGGTATCTTATCATTCTGGTAATTATAGCCATAGTGATAGCGTTGAAGCTCTACGGGAAGACAGAGTCGGGCCGCAGGGTCTTCGGGAGAATAGCGCTTAGGGCACCGGTCTTCGGAAACCTTACCATAAAGACCTGCTGTGCGCGTTTTGCGAGGACGATGAGCACGATGCTGGCAGCGGGTATATCAGTGGACGAGGCGGTGGGAATTACCGCCGGAACGGTTGGCAACGCTATTATAGAGGATGCCATAAGGGAGTGCAGAAACGAGATAATGCAGGGCGTTCCGCTGTCGAGGCCCTTAGAGGAATCGGGTGAGTTTCCGCCTATGGTCTACCAGATGACGAGGATAGGTGAAGAGTCCGGAGATATGGAGGGGCTGCTGACCAAGCTGGCGGAGTATTATGAGGAAGAGGTGGAGATAGCTACCCAGACCCTCATGGCGGCGATGGAGCCGGCAATCATAATAATCCTCGCCGGAATAGTAGGCTTCCTTATCATGGCGATAATGGCACCTATGATGTCTATGTATGAGAGTTTGGATAATCTTTGATAAACAGTAAATAAATGATCTTTTAAATATATTTTAGATACAGGAGGCAGGAGAGATGAAAAAGTTGAGGGAAATCAAAGAGAGAAGGAAGAACAATAAGGGATTTTCACTGGTGGAGCTGATCATAGTTATAGCCATAATGGCTATTCTGGTAGCTATCCTTGCTCCTCAGTTTTTGAAATATGTTGAGAGGTCGAGGAATACCGCGGACATCGCAAATGCGAGAGAGATTTCAAACGCCATCATCGCTTATATCGCGGATACCGAGGTGGAGGACAATATAATCACTACCGGGGGAGCAACTGTTACGGTAGATAAGGATAAGGCTGTCATAGGCGGATCCGGATCGGATACAACAACGGTCCTCAATGCACTTAAGGAGGCTGGTATTACTGCACAGACCTCAGACAGCCTGACGTTAAACGATATTAAGTGTAAGAGTAAGAACAACTGGACCAGCTATGTTATCAGTGTTAAGGTGGACGACAAGGGAGTTGTTACCTTTACGTATACAGCGACAGGCCCAAATGCAGAAAATGCTAAAAAGTTTGCGGATGCCTTCCAGCAGGGCAGCGGCTCAAGCAGCGGCTCCGGTTCCGGTACTGCATCCGGCAATTAAGAATCTGGTCTGAGGTGGAATGCTGACTGATCCCGCAATTCTTAAAGCGGTATACATATTGATATTTTTCTTAGGTCTCGTGTCCGGGAGCTTTGTCTGCGAAGTCGCAGACAGGCTTCCGAGGCACGAGAACTTTATTTACGGCCGTTCTCACTGCGAAAGCTGTGGGGCCGTGCTCTCGTGGTATGAGCTCATTCCCCTTTTAAGCTTTTTATTCCAGCACGGCCGCTGCCGACGCTGCGGGGCCGTCCTTTCTCCCCGCTATCCCCTGATAGAAACAGTAAACGGGCTTTTGTACCTATGGGTACTGTCCCGTTATGGTCTCTCCTTCGAGACTGTGATCGGATGCCTCTTAGCCTCGGCTCTCCTGGGGCTTTCCCTCATCGACTTAAAGACCCTGGAGATTCCTTACGGCTTTAATATTTTTATCCTTATCCTCGGTATAGCTTTTACCATATACGACAGGGCTGACCTGCCCGGTCACCTTATCGGTATTTTTGCTGTAAGCGTGCCTCTTCTTTTGATACAGTTTATCTCGCGCGGCAGAGCTATCGGAGGAGGAGACATAAAGCTCATGGCCGCCGCCGGGCTGCTCCTGGGCTGGAAGGGCATAATCCTGGCCTTCGTCCTCGCCTGCATCATAGGCTCCGTTATCCACCTTATCCGCATGAAATTCTTCGGCCAGGGCCGCCAGTTCGCCTTCGGCCCCTACCTCTCCGCCGGAATCCTCCTATCCTACCTCTATTCCGACGCCCTGATCTTAGCATACCTGTCACTTGTGCTATAATTGAAAAAAGCACCCGCTTGCGCGAGTGCTTATCTTCATATTTTATGTAAACTTTATGCCTTTCTACTCACTCCTCATCCCTGTAATTCAAGTCTACATATAGGAATAATCTCCATTTTTTTCCAAAATATTGGTAATTTTTCCATAGAAATAGTGCTTTTTATAAAAGATGGTGATATAATCTGTAACTAGTTATGTAATCTAATGCCCACGGGTGGAGCTGTTTTTATTTTGCCGCCCGGCATTGGGTCTGTGTTTACGTGATTAAAATGACCGGTAATAAAGAGGATCACCATGAAATGTATCAGTATTGAAGTAACAGAATCCCTGACCTTCCTGGCAGAGGTGGACTATAACGGCAAGAAGCCCAGGCTCTACTCCGCCATTACTGTACCTACTCCGGAGGGAGTTTTCGAGGACGGGTATATAAATGATCCCGTGGTTTTGGCAAAGCATTTAAACGCCGCCATAAACGACGCCGGAATGAAGGCCCGGCATGTGGTCTTCTCCCTCTCCTCCAACAGGATAGCCAGCAGAGACGTGATCATACCCGCTGTTAAGCCAAATAAGATAATGTCCCTGCTCACGGCCAATGCTTCGGAATACTTTCCGGTAGACGTTTCAAATTATAAAATGGGCTATAACGTCCTGGAGACTACCCAGGGAGAAAATGGAGAAGATCTCAAACTCCTGGTCATCGCGATACCCAATGACCTTATAAAGACCTATTACAAGCTGGCGGATTCTCTGGAGCTGAAGCTCCAGGCCCTGGACTATATAGGAAACGCCCTGGTCAGAATCACCGCCCCCATGGTCAGCGAAGCTCCTACCCTGCTGGTAAGGATAGGCGACACCTCCTCCGTGATCACGATCTTCAAAAATAAAAAACCGATCCTGCACAGGAACGTGGCATACGGGGTCTACGATGCCCTGGATACCATGATGGATGCCAAAAAGCTGGAGCTAATGGCTGCCATAGACGAGCTCAGACAGAATAACTATTTTGGAGCTGCTTCAGGCGGGCCGGATATAACCGAGGACCTGGAAATGCTGGCAAACGGCATTGCCAGAGTGGCGGACTATCATAATTCCCGCAGCGCCGATAAGCTTCAGAGCATAATACTTACGGGCTTTGCGGCGGATTTCAAGGGACTTGCGGACTATATAGCGGAAATTACCGGCCTTGAAACTGGTGTGCTTCGCCTTGACGACAGCCTGCCCCTGTCTCCGGACGACTCTGCCGAAAACTATGTCACCGCCATGGGCGCGGCAGTAAATCCTATGGACTTCACCCTGACTGACAGCAGGGGCAAAAAGAAGAAGCAGAAGGCGGCGTCTCTTAAGGAAGCCAGAAGAGCGAGGATATTGTATCTCCTGTCGGCCGGCTGCCTCCTGGTTGCGCTGGCACTGACCGGAGTCACCTTCATTGAAAGAGTACAGGAGGACCGGGATAATGCTGAGCTTTCTGCCGAGCGCGACGAGCTCCTGCCCGTAGTGACCGCCTTTAACAGCTATCAGGAGACCCTGGGGCTGTATAATGAGGTCACCCATATCTATGATATAACGAAGAACAGGAACGAAGAGCTTAGAGCCTTTGTAGAGGAGCTGGAAGAAGTAATACCCAGCAACGCCTACGTTACCTCCTTTTCCTCTGACGGAAAAAATGCGGTGCTCTCCCTTACCTGCCGGAACAAGGAAGAGGCAGGAAATATGATAGAGAGCTTAAGAAGATTTAACAGCGTCCTGTCGGTAAGCGTTACCGGGATAAGCGAATCGAGAGACGAGCTTACAGGCAACCAGGTAGTGCAGTTTACCGCTTCCATGGCCTACCGTCCTGTGGGAGAAAATGCAGAGGAAGAAGGTGATAACTGATGAAGGGGATTACGAAGAAGGATATTCCTGTTTTGGTCCTGTGCCTGTCGGCGGTGGTCATGGTAATGGTTTATTCCTTTGTCTATAACAGCGGAAAGGAAAAGATAGATCAGCTTAAAAGTCAGAACGAGATCATGCGCGCAGAGGTTGCTGAGCTCAAGGAAAAGGCTGTAAATCTCCAGTTTTACGAAGAAGAGACAGCCAGGATGAAAGAGGAGATAGACGCGATCTACAGCTATTTCCCCGCGGATGTGCTTATCGAGGACGGAATAGTTTCGGCCCTCGAGCTTGAGGACGGGGCTCCGATGCTCGGAAGCGGCATAGGCTTTACGCCCGCGGTGGATATCTACACCGTGGGACAGGGGGGCGACGCCACCGATACCACCGGTGCTATAGAAGAGGCTCAGGGCAATGCGGGAAACGATACTGCGGAGACCGAGCTCGAAGAGGATGTGGCGACGGCGAGAAACGGCAACGCTACCTACTATTCCGACGGCGGGGAGGTTCATTTCGCGACCGCCCAGCTTCCCTCGGGCTATGTCGGAGAATACGGACCCATAACCTTAAGGGATTCCATCTTTACCTATAATTTCGAAACCTCCTATAGCGGCTTTAAAAATATGGTGGACTATTTTACCTATCTGCCCACCCGTGCGACCATAGCCGATGTAAACTTAGGCTATGATCCCAATACGGGCCTTTTGAATGGAACGGCAACCATTAACCGCTATTCCCTTACTGGAACAGGATCCGTATATGAAGAGCCTTCCATAGCCGGAGTGGCGACGGGTAAACAGAATATCTTCGGTTCCCTTGAACTGCCGGGAGGCAGCGGCTTCGCCAGCGTTTCTGTAAACGAAGCTCCCGAGGGGGCAGAAAATGGAGAGGAAGCCTCTGAACAATAAGAAATGAAAGGGGATAAGGCCTTTAAAATGAGGAAGCCCGGGCTTCGCATGAATAAAAAAGGCTTTTCGCTGATTGAGCTGCTGGTGGCTGTGTGCATTCTGGCCGTTGCGGCAATTCCGATGCTGAGAAGCTTCATAAGCTCTTTTTATGCCAACGCCAAGGCCAGGGAGCGCCTTACCGCCATGATGGTGGCAGAGGATATGATGGAGAGCATGAAGGGGCATAAGTACGAGGAACTGGCACGCCAGTTTAACGCCTACAGCGGCGGAGACAAATCCTCCTTTACGCTCTTTGCCAACGATATGGTGCAGGACGATACCCGGATGAAGGTTACGACCCTTGGGGAAGGGGATGAGCTGAAGGTGGAGTTTCAAAACCTCCATGCCAAAAGCGCGGCAGACCATAAATATGACGCTACTTTAAGTCTCAATGTCGCCATGTTCCGGGAGCCCAACACCTTATCCTATAATTCCTATCCCCTGGTGGACATTAAGACCATGAGCAACGTCTATGATGCCTACTATTTTACGGAGAGCTATTCCAACGACATCGAAGAGGTCATAAAGACCATAAAGTCCATCTATCCTGACCAGTACGAGGGCACGGATTCCGCCGATCTTATGGCAGAGCTGTCCCGTCTTATCGTGGCTGTGGCTGAGAAAAACGGTACAGTCACCGATGACAGAGGCAATACCTTCGACCGGATCCAGGCCTATGTGACCGTTAAATATTTTTTGCAGGATTTCGGGAGCAACCCCGTTTTTGAAAAGAAATATCCCGTATATGATAATGTGGATACTGCGTCCAACGGCGGGACACTTAAGAATTTTTACGTCTTCTACTACCCCGGTTATGACCTTAAGCCGGCGTCCTTTTCGATAGGGAGCGATGAGACAAACTGCACCCTTGGGGGCGGAGGAGTCTCCCACGACGATACTGTAGTTTTTTTCAACAAGGACGACATCCCCCTCACCTTTTACGCCGTCAAGCAGATCGGGGACAGGGCCGGAAATCTCAACGCTTCGGAGCTGGGCTACGACCCTTACGTTGTGATAGTCGAAAAAAGCTCCGGGGATATGGTCACCGACGTCTGCTCCAATCTCAATATAAATCTGGCGGATGAAAGTACCTTAAGCGGGATAAATGCATCGAATAATTTTAATATAAGCCGGGCGGGAAATCCCCCTGCGGACTTTAACCCCTTTAAGGGATTGGCAGGAGAGAGCAGAGACCGGCTGTTCCGGGCGTATGTAGAGATATTTAAAGAAAAATCCTATCCGGCCTTTAACCGCGAGGACAGGCTGGCTGAGTTGGATTCCACAAAAATTGATTAAGAAAATGTGGCATATAGAGAGGCTTGAGTCTTGAAGGGAGTATTTGAAGCTTTAAAAAAGAAAGCAGGATATAAAAGGGCTGATAATAAGGGTTCGGCGATAATCATAGTTCTGGTGGCAGTATCCTTTGTCTTTGTGCTTATAACCACTATAATGTATGTGACCCTGTCGAATATCCTTATGAAATTCAGCGATTCCAGGATAAAGGACAACTTCTATACCTCGGAGATGGTGGTCGAGCAGATGAAGGCAGGGCTGCAGAACGAGGCATCCAACGCCTTTTCCTCCGTCTACAGGAATACCCTGACCTACTATAGGAACGGAAGCGGCGATAAATCCTTTTCCGAGGCGAATCTGTCAGAGGTCTATCTTCAGCAGCTTAAATCCCAGTTGGAATCCAAAACAGATTCCGGAAAGTGGGATGCAGAAAAGCTAAAGAGCTTTGTAGACCCCGCCCTTTGGGCCGATGTTGTGGAAAAGGACTATGAAGCGGAGGCGGGGGCGGACGGGGCTGATCGACGGCCTCACGATCTGGAGATAACCACCAACGGAGTTACCTTAAGGAACGTCTATATAAAATTCATAAACAGCAGGGATGACAAGGAGCTGGACCAGGTCTCTATAATACAGACGGATTTCACAGTGGGAAATATGTCCTCCGGCTATGCGGCCTCCTCCACTATCCCCGATCTTTTCGATTACTCCATAATCGCGGGTCAGCGTCTTTTCGTAAAGGACTATACGAATGTGACCTCCCACAAGCATATTTACGGCGGGGATCAGTTTACCTCCATAGGAGAAAAGAATGGAGGCAGCAGCCTTTTAATGGAGGGGCGCCATACCCTTGCAACCAAGGGTACAGTCTCCTTAAACGGACTCTCTGCCGGAAAAGAGAACCAGGGGCTGCTTAAGACAGGACCCCTGGCGACCCTCTTCGCCCACGATATAGTGGTCAACCAGGGAAGAGCTGAGCTTCAGGGAACTACGGCGGTATTTAATGATCTGCTTTACTTAGGCCCCGGGGACGTGAAGGTGACAGGAAATTATATCGGCTTCGGAGACTCTTTAAGTGATCCGAAGGAAAGCTCCGCCATACTTTTAAACTCCAAGAATGCCAAATTCGATTCCTCGGCTTCTGATATGGTAGTGCTCTCGGGCAGGGCCTTCGTGGGTGAAAACACCAATTCCATCAATTTTGCGGTCTTTGATAACGGAGATGACTTTACTGGAAGTACAGCTTCCGCGAGCTACAATAGTGTTCCTACCGGCCAGTCCATCTCGGCAAAGGCTGACCAGGTGGCCTACCTCATCCCGCCGGAATGTATAGGTGTTTCCGCTAATTCCGCTCCAGGGGAAGAACTGATAGGCAGAAATCCGGTAATAGGTCTGACGCGGATCGCCGGTAAGGAGCCGGATCTGTCTACGCTGGTCACGAATCCAGCAGATGTAAATGAAAATCTCGACTTCAGGATAGTGGATTTTGATAGAAGAGTGTATAGTCTTGGCTATAAGTCTTTAAGTGAGTTCTCCCCCTCCAGGCGCTATGCGGTGCGCTATATTCACTCCCAGTATGGAGAGGTGCTGGCCTATTTTTACCTCCTTATGACCCCGGATGAGGCTTCAAGCTACCTCGATACTTATTACGCCAGAAACAATCTTAAATCCAATAAGTATTTTAAGTTTTATGCTTCGGATATAACAACTCCGGGCAACGAAGCATATTTGAGTACGGCCGGGCAGTATTTCACAACCTCGGGAAATGAGGCTGTCTTTCACGATAAGACCCCCCTTAAGCCGGAGGATGCAATAACAAGCTCTGTCTACAAAAACAGATTTTACAGCCTTTGCGCGAAGCTGGAGGACGAGGGGGCTGAAACCTTAAGCGCAAATAATATCTTTGATAATATTTTGAAAACCAAAGTCTCAAAGGGCGACTCCCCCGAGACCGTAGACTACGCCACCGCTGGAGGCGATACACTTGTATTTCAGGTTGGTACCGGAGAGGATCAGGTATTGGGGATTCTGACCGGAAAGGAGGAGTTCAACTACGGAGGGAGTTCCTCTTCCATAAAGGACTATGAGAAGATACGTCTTATAATAAGCACTGGAAAGGTCAATGTACACGCTGATTATAAGGGAATGATAATAGCCAAAGAGGACGTGACCTGTGAGGGCAGCAAGATCCTCTTAGACAGTGACAGGACCGGCCTGGCCCGGGTGCTGCAGACTAAAAAGCTCAGGGGCGGTGGGGAAAATTCCCAGAGACTTATTGACTATTTCATTGACGGAGACAAATACCAGTTCGCCCTGGACGGTATCGCCTCCGCGGAGGAAGCGGCATCGGCAAATTCAGCCTCCTCCAATACTGTGGATTACGGCACGCTGGTACACTATGAGAATTACACTAAGAAATAAAGCTGCATTGACGGAGCGGAGTAGCTATGGGCTGTAGGTCAGATATTACCGGGGATAGCGCCCCCTCTAATAGAGAAGAAAAGCTGAACAGGCTGAAGGAAGACCGCGGCGGATATACCCTGAACGAAATGAAAAATGATAGCGGTGGATACACTTTAAACAGACCGGAAGCGGGATATACTCTGATTGAAATGATAATAGTCACGGCTATTGTCATTATAACCCTTTTCTTTTTCATCACGGGTATAAATCTGCTTTTAAGCCTACCCTCAAGGCAGTGCTCCAGAGAGCTTCGCGCGGCTATAGAAAAGGTACGTATAGACACCATGGGACGTAATGCCGCTGGTCTTCGCATATATAGAAAGAGCGACGGAGTCTATGTCCAGGAGGTTAGTCTGGATAAGAACGGCGCTGCATTTCTCGGAGAAGAGCAAAAGATTGGCAGGAAGCGGGTGGTGGTCCAGTGTACCGGGGACTACACGGGAGCCCTTAACGAAGCGGGAGTCACCCTGTCCTTTAAAAGGGATACCGGGGGCTTTTACAGCGAGGGCGACGCCCATGAAGTAGGCTCCGAGACCGCCCGGTATATATCCCAGTTTGACGTGATGAGCGGGGGCAAGACCTACCGGCTGACCCTTGCCAGGCTCACGGGAATAGTAGAATTAAAGGACGTTAGTTATAAGTAACCTTATTATGACAGAGACTTCAAAGAAAAAAAACAGGGGCTACTCCCTTATAGAGCTGATAGTGACTATAGCAATAGCGTCTATCCTGGTCATAGTGGTGGGAACCGTCATGGTATCCAGCGCCACCAGCTACTCGGCTGCCAACGCGGAGGCCACTGTACAGACCAGGGCCCAGATAGTCATGAACCAGATCGAGGATCTTGTGATCGACACAAGGGGCGGGGTGGACTACGGCTATATGTCCGGAGCAGACAGCGTTACCTGGGGGAACTTAAAGGATCCGGAGGATATGTCGCAGCCCTATGGAAAAAGGCTGCGTCTTTATAATGTGTATACGGGCAGAACTACCCCGAAACAGGTTTGTGAGCTGGAGTGGAAGAGCGAGGATAAGAAGCTTCTCTACAGGGAGTATGATTCTGCCGACGGTGAAAATACTACTTCAAGTACAGAAGAAGTTCTTTCAGAAAATGTCACCGACTTTGCCTGTGATCTTTCGGAGGTGAGCACCAACCGGGTCCTGAAGGTCGACCTGGTAATGAACAGGAGCCATCTTAGAAGAGACAGGGAATATCATGCCTATAAAAATATATCTTTGAGAAACCCGATAACCGTTTCCGGTTCTGCGATTACCTCAGAAAATGAAATAAGCCTTATAAATACGAATAAGAATATAACAGTTGAGCCGGGCTTGAGTCTGGCGCTTTACGGGGCAAAGGTGGTTATTTTGTCCGGAACCCCCTCTACTGATGTGGAATACTACCTTATTAATTCAGAAAAATTAAAGATATCATCCACTTCTGACGGAACTAAGATCGAAGATGGCAAGACCTTAAAGGTCTCCTCTGCCGAAAAGGCGGCTTCCTTTACTGTCCGGGCTGCTGCTGTTGCCGATCCGGATAAAACGACGGATATAACAGTCTACGTTCGAAGGGTGAATAAGGTCGAGATAGTCAGTATGACGGCCAGCCCCAGAGCAATACCCGGCTCTACGGTCACAGTAACGGCAAAGGTAAGCTCTCAGGCAGATATAAATATAACAAAGAAAGACAGAGAAAAGCTGAACGCGCTGGAATTTACGATCACTCCTGCCGTGTCTGACCTTAAAACCTCGGGAAGTACCTGTACCTTTACGATTCCGGCCAATGCACAGGAGGGAAGGAAATACAGGGTGAGCGTTGAAGCGCTTCACGCAAGGGCAAACGGCGGTATGACAAGGGGAGCCTATGAGGTCGAATATGAGCCTGATAATGCAGTCGAAGTATTGGGTACGAACACAATAGAGGTGATCGAATCCGGCTCCACGGTTTCTACAGTATTGGATGAAGTCATATACAGGGGACAGGAGGCTGTTAATCTTATGGCAAATCCCTATTCAAATATTTCTACAGGAAGTGCATCGGTAACAGGTCACATATTCCTTTACAGACGTTCGGTGGAGTCGGCGTGGGGCTTCACATCGGATATTGCGGATAGCATACCGGACGGATGGACGGTAATCCCTACACACACTAATACAAGCTTTACAGTGCCGACCGAAGTCTACGCAGATGCAGGGTTCGATGAGGAACGTTCCTATCAGTTCGCGGCGGTGGCAAGTCTCAGCAATGGGAAATATCAGCTCTGCGGACGCGGAGTTTTTAAGCTTCCGGCCTTTAAACTGCAGATCAACGGGGAGACAGACGGAAGGCAGCTCTACAGGATATTTGAGCTTCGCGGAGATAATGCTCTTCCGAGAAATGGCAGCTCATCAGAGATCATAGATCCCGTACATATAGGACAGGTTGAAAGAGCCTTCGGAGGAGTCAGGTATAAAGGAACCGGTTCGGATTCGGAGACGAAGTCGTACTATGCAAACTTTACGGTAGAGAATTGGGACAAGGAAAAAGAAATAGACAAGGATTATATAGAAACAGCTCTTTCTGATACCAATAATTTCGATTTCAGGATTACTAAACTTGGAAATGCAAAGATAGAGTTTCCCTCATATCCGGGTGGTACGGTCAGCTATAATAAAGTATACAAGCTTAAAGATGAGTATGAACTCGGCGTTTCGGAAGTTGAATATGAAGGGAATAAGAAAACCTACAGCAAGGGTGATGAACCTTGCATAGAGGTGGAGACATATATCGGAAATGCAGTCTTTCAGGTAAGAGCCTCAGGATATTCAGAGACAAATCCGGTTTATGATTACCTCCCTGTCTTTATTCCTGTGCCCGGTTCGGATGACGACCTTTTAAGATACTACAGCCTGCAGCAGCTTCAAACCACCTATCGTCCGGCCGGAGATACCCAGGGTGTATATATAAACACGATGAAGAAAGACGGAACAACCTGGAAGAAATATACCGGTAATGATAAAAATACCCGGTATCTTATACAGATGAGGGTAGTAAGCGGGGTGAGATATATCCGTGTCTGGTATCCGAAGACTTCATCCATAAAGGTTGCTTCAGATAATAACACCTTTACCGGAACTCCGGAATATTTCATAGGTGAATATAAATACGATTCTGACGATGAGCTTTGGAAGAGGATAAATACTACTGCACCCACGCAGTATTGAAAATATGATTTTCAGGAGGCAATAATTGAGAAGGAGACATAAGGCATATCTCATGGCGGTTGCGGCGCTGCTGCTGACAGGGATATTGACATTTAATAATTTTGACGGGGCAGTTAAGGTTGAGGCTGCCAGAAATACCCTCGACAGAATAGAGACTATTACAAGTGATCATACAAGTGAAAACAGCTCCTGGAAGATCCTCGAGATAGTTCCGGGTGCATCCGTTAATATTCCTGCCGATGCTGCAAATGACGTAAAAGAAGCAGCTCTTCCAGCCGGCAATATAGGTTATCTGATAGGCGGCCAGGAGCCTTACAAAAAGCTTTCAGACTATGAAGAGCGCAGCAACATGATACGCTATCTCAAGAGTAAAAATGCTCTTTCGGCCATTACCGGTGAGAATGCTCCGCTGACAGCAATGGGCGGAGATTACAGGGAATATCTGGAAGATATGATAGAGGAAAGCGTGTCGGTAGATCAGATAACCTCCATCGGAACCGGTGATATAGTCTCCTTTAACACTATCTCCATGCTAAGGGACATAAGCGGAAACTATGTAAAGCTGTTTATTTCAAATAACGGTATTGTAAGCGGGAATAAGGCAGCAGAATATATCACAGGCGGAGACACCACCGATTTTGATGCTTCGACCGATGGCGATCTTCAGCCTGCATTTAGGACAGCTTCTGCAGGGGATGCTCCTAAATTTGAGGCGGCTTTTGAGCCCATAGACCCTTTGCTTCCTCATAAATACGGGTATGTAGTGGCGAATTACCAAAAAATAGGAAAGGTCGGGGAGAGCTGGGACGAGGAGAAAATGTCTGAAGGTCAGCGGATATATACAATGTCCGAGGATGGGATCTTTTGGTATGCAGGCACATTAAGTGTAAACTCAGCCAACATTTCGGTTAATTCTGTGCCGGCTGGGGAAGAGGCTACTACGGTATCTTCCTCTGACAGTTCGGTTAATTCAGTGATGACAGAGGAAGAGATTGTTACGGTATCTTCCTCAGGTGTTTCAGAAAATCTTTCCATGAATGACCAGAATGACCTCGTATACGGAACTATTTCCGGTGGAAAGATAACCGAAGATCAGGCTGCGGCTTCGAATGATGACAGCAAAGATGCAGAAAATAAAAATAAGGATGAAGATACCGGAAATAGTAACAATGAAGGTGTGGAAGATATTTCAGAAGGCAAAAGGGAAGAGGAGGTTACTCAATCCGACAATTCATCTGATGACGGCATTAAGGAGGAAACGGTTTCCGAAGAAAATGTGGCTTCGGACAATAGTGCTGAAAACCTTACTGAGGAAGAGGCGGAAATAAGTGACGAGCCGGATATAGAGTGGGAAGAAAAGTTCAAAATAATGGCAAGCGGAGCCTTATCAGAAGGTGATGAACTATATGTCGTGAATTTCCGATTTGTAGAGGATGGAGACTCTGATACGGATATTTATCATATAATGGATTGGACGGTTTCTGATAACGGTACTTACAGTCTCGATACATCAAGGATATTGGTGCCGGATGTAACAGGAGAAGGTTGCGTAAAGGAAAAGGACAGCTCTAAGGCATATATAGTCTATCAGTATGAACCCGGAAACGGAACATATCTTCCAAATTTGAGCGGAGGAGATACCATATATGAACGTGGAGCCAAAGTTTATATCGGCGGAGCATGGATAAATAATGAGTGGTTCAAAAATTATGTATTCGACAGGGATCTCGAGGAGGAATTTAAGAACCTCAATATTGAAGTTATAACAAAGGCTGCTTCTGATGTAAAGGTCAGCGATATAGAAGGTGTGAATTTTGTATACATCGCCGCTCATGGCAATTATTTTCTCGGAGGAGCCAATGACGGGGAATATAAAAAGGGAGGCTCTGATCTAAGCTATGATGTTGCGGCGGAGCTTTTAAAACGCGCATCGGAAGAGGATAAAGACACTCCGATATTGGTAGAACGCGCGATCCTTGACGGGCAGGATTCCTGCGTAAAAAATCTGGCGGATGCATTTTGCTTAAATGACTATGAGTCGGCTTTAAAGCAGTTTAAAAGCGTCAGCGGAGCAAGTGCGGTCAGCGGAAATAAGACCGAGGGCAGCTTTGTCCGTTACAGGGTATATATGTTTGACGGAAATACTGTAAACAAGGACTTCAATGCATCGATCTCAGGAAACGGCTTTACGGATGTCATCCGTTATATTACCTATGTAAATAATCTGAGGAGCTCTGCTAAAAAAGTAGATGTGTTCTTAAGTGAGGCTACGGCCATAAGACACATCATCGCCTACGAGGACAGGATAATAAAGGGCATTTACAGAGTGCTTGAGATACAGCCGGAGGATATAGGTGCAGCTCAAAAATTCAGAAAAGATGCTAAAATAAACAAGAATCTTAAAATAGGAAGTAATGATATTACCATAACACTGAATTATGATCTTTCGAAGGAGAAGGATGCTGAGGGATATACGGCTCTCTATTATCAGGATCACAGTCCCCATAGTCCAAGCTCCAATATACCGTATAGTCCGTATTCCGGAGAAAGAAGGCTTATATTCCGCACAAAGGGAGACATAGTTTTGACACATATGTCGGTTCACGAGTTCATAGGAAGAGTAGATGACCTTAATTCGGATTATGATATGATATTTATCGGAGCGGATACAAGCGGAAATAATTCCATGGCTTATAATAATATGTATGATGATTCTCCTTCGAAAAATGAAGCTTTGAGAATAAGCAATGGTATATCCGAAGAAAAATGGTACGGACCGTTATACAACGATGAGAAACTTAATGGATATATCTACATGGGGACAGGAGATTTATATCATGCAAAGGTGAACGGAAATAAATACAGAAATTCTCCGGGATATGTAAAAGAAGGTGATTTTGGCAAGGATATAACAAGATTTGACAATTCGGATATTCTGAATGCAGATATAGAAAGGCTGAAGGAATTTGCGGAAGCAGAGCTGCCTATAATTATTGATGACAAGTTGCTTAACAGCAATCTTAAGGGACCAAACAGCGAAACAGTGCAGGATCACAGCACCTGCAATATGTATACGGCTATAAAGGATCTACGGGGAGAAAGCGATTATAAAGATAGCGTATTTCCTTTGAGCGAGGTGGTGAAAGATAATCTGGAGCTTTTGGAGCATCTGGAAGTTGCCCGGCCATCGGTAGAGCTTGTGAAGGTTAACGGAGAGGAAGTTTCTGACAGCGGGAGGGTTGTAGATGCTAAGCCAAAGGAAGGTGACGACGGGAAGTATGAGGCTGTAATAGAGTTTCGCATAGAGGACGATCTGGGAGACGACGATACAAAATATACGGCTGAATTTTACCTTGACAGGAACGCGGACGGAAAATATGCTGCATCTGAAATAGATACGGCTAATGTAAACTTTTCTTCGGACAGAACTGATCTCAGAAAGGGTGAGACTTATACGATAACCCGAACCTTCAATGAATATCAGATGGGAGTCGTGCCATGGAGAATAATCATCTATCAAAACGGAGGAGATGCTAAAAAGCTTCGCAGGAGTAATATCACCGGGTATTCCAGAATAGAGAGGACGGAGAGGCCTAAGGTTAAAATACTTCAGCTAATGTCTGCAAAGGGAGATAGTGGAAATGATAATACCATAAATATGGAGACCAATTATAATAATAATAGCACTACTATGGGAAAATATCTTCGTGATGCAAATAAAAGAATGTATTTTGATCTTGAGATAGTATCAGCCCGGTCGGATTATTTCGTCGACGGGAATAAATCTAAGTTGACTACAAAAATGACATCTGAAAAGGTACTTAATCTTTCTGATGGTGAGGATAATAAATATTTAAATATAATAAAACAGGTGGAAGATGCTTCGAGCGCTGTACCGACCGCCGAAGACTATCTCGAAGTATATCGTCAGTATGATCTTATAATATGTGGTTTTGGAGACTGGTATTTTTTTGGAAATTACAGAACCGGAGCAAGCACACATCTGAGCCGTATCGATCAGGCATCTATAGCTTTAAGACAGTATGTGAATGAAGGAAGGAGTATTCTTATTTCGCATGATACCGTTATAGCAGATGTAAATTACAGAAATCCTTTTTCGGATAATCTGATGGATCTTGCAGGTATGAATAGATTTGGTGCACAGGGTAAAACCGATACCGGAGGAACTCAGGATGTTCCGCTGGCATATAGCGGTATGTATGACGAAAGAGGAGATGATGAGACAACATATGGTCCTACGTATCTTCATCCCATGCGAAGTAATTACAGAAGCGGGGATGATGATTACGGGTACAACAGACTGGTATATAATGGAGGCTATGACGGGCAAGCCGGTAATTATAAAGAAGTTACACAGGTAAATGAGGGGCAGATTACAAAATATCCCTATGACTTGGGGAATGAGCCTTTCATGGTACGTAAAACCCATGCTCAGGATTTCCAGCTTAATTTTAATATAGATGCGGATAGTGATAAGAAGTCAGATCTTGTTGTATGGTATTGTATAGGGCAGGGAAGTGATAAATCTAATGCGAGTGAAATGGATAAGACGACTGATCTTGAGTGGAATATTCACAGAGCAAGCTATAATGATGTAAGGAATAATTACTTTATTTATTCTAAAGGTAATATTACTTATACAGGTCAGGGACACAGTGCAATGTATGATTGTTCTGAGATGGAAGCCAAGCTCTTTATCAACACCCTTGTTACTGCCTATTCCACCGGAGTTCACGACCCGGCAATTACGATACACTCTTCATCCGATCCGAATTCTCCTGTAAAGGAATCTGATGTACTGCCCTTCGATACGGGGCTCATGGATGAGCTGTTTACAAAGAATAATGAGGGTCAGACTGAATTGACTTATGTGAAGCCAGAAGCCGTGCCAGATAATGGGGATGGTGATGCGGCCAATATGGATGCAGCTACCGGACCTTATATTACGATGTATTTTAAGCCGGAGGAGCTTAACGTCAACGTGGAATCGACGGCCACCGAGGTCGCTTTCTTCGTAGAGGATGCCAACGGAAGCGAGATAAAGGGACCCGCGGTAAATGGTGTAACGGGACAGGTTGTTTTGGAAAAAGCTTCCCGCATAAGTGAGGCAAGCATAAAACTCGAAAAGATAAATTCGGATGCTTATGGAAATGAATTATCCCGGACTGTTGTGGGTCAGGGAACTGCCGTAGCCAGTGGAAGTGATGGAGGAGTAGGAATAGAGGGAGTGCCGGGCTTTACTCTGGACGCTCTGGACGGACAGACAATGTATGCCGTCACCTTCCCGCTTTCTGCTATAGTCGATAAACAGACACTCAAAGAAATAGACGGGATCCAGGTACCTGCGGTGAATAACCTTCCCAAGGTATACGCCGTGCTCCACAACCACTCCAGGAAGTTTACCGTGGACTACGACCGCTACGCCACAGCCACCATGAAATACGCCCGTGCCCAGCTCTTCATGCTGGAGTAAAGCCGGCATTGATAACCTTATAAAACCAAAACAAAAGCCTCTCCGCCAATCCCGGAGAGGCTTTGATAACCCTCATCGTTAAATTGTCTCATGCTTTCTTTTTCGCCAGCTCAGCCTTCAACGCAGCAATCTCTTTGTCCTTTTCCGCGAGACTTTTGTCCTTTTCAGCAAGGCTCTTGCCCTGTTCCTCTATGAGATCGTCCTTTTCAGCGAGACTTTTACGCTGTTCAGCGATGGTGATTTTGCTTTCGTGGAAATTTTTCCTTACGCTTTTAAGCTGGTTTTGGATTTGTCGTTGATATTTGTCGTATTCCTTGCGTCGTATCATCTGCTCACGTATTTCAAAGTCCTGTTCCAGAATATACATAGATTTCGCTGCCTCCTTTATATACTGATCTTTCTTTGACAGTTCCTTAACGGTTTCCCAAGTGTCGGCTTTAAATAACTTCGCCCATTTGTCTATATTATGCTTCCTGTCCTCATCTGTTGCCAACTTGATTTTAGTGAGATTCAAAATCTTAATGGTCAAACCATCGCTGAATGGCAGCCTCGTGCGCTCGTTTAAAACCCAGGGTCCTTATCTCAAAGTCGTCACTGAATATCATCCCGGTTTTAGCGTTTGTCAATTTGAAGGATGAGTAAAACTCCAGCTGTTGTTCCTTCAGAGTGAAAGAGAGAATGCTAATATTCACAGTTAGTCTGAAAAACGGCCCGGAACAGGTAGTCATTGGTGAGGCAAAACTCGACCTTACCGTGTAGGTTTTCAAGAGATACGTTTTCTGTGGAATAGTTCTTCATAGATATGCCCTCCGTAGATGTGAGAATTGAGAAATGAGTGTGACCATTCAGAATCCAGATTTCTGAACAGTAAAAAAAGAATTGCAACAATTTTACCGCAGCAAGAAACCGCTCTATCTGGAATTGCATCTTGTTGGATTTTGACAAATACACGTATACGTGTTAATATCAAAACATAAGGAGATTATACTTATGTTAAATTATTATACCGTAACCGAATACTCCAAAACTACAGGCAAGGATCCGGGTAATATCAGACGGATGTTGCTAAACGGCAAGATTGCAGGTGAAAAGATTGGTAATCAGTGGGTCATTCCTAAAGATACGGTCTACCCTGGTGACAAAAGGTTAAAGTCAGGTAATTACCGAAACTGGCGGCAGAAAAATGCGTTTAGCAAAGCACAGCCAGTCCTTATGAAAGCACTAAAGAAAATGTGCCTTGATTTTCAGGATATTTACGGCGAACACATTTATCAGGTAGTTTTGTATGGTTCTTATGCGAGAGGAGAGCAAACCCCGGATTCGGATGTGGATATTGCGCTACTGTTAAGGGCCGGGAATACAGAAGATATGCATGATAAAATGGTTGATCTGGTAGTGGATCTGGAATTGGAGCTTGCATTAACATTATCCGTTGTTCCACTTGACCTTGGCCAGTACACTGAATGGAAAACCACTCTCCCATTTTATAGAAATATAGATAAGGATGGCATTTTGTTATGGACAGCCGCATAAAAGATCTGTCGAAATACAGATTCCAAACAAGTCTTGAGAGTCTGACAGATGCGAAGATCATGTACGATAATGGCAGGTATAAAAATGCGCTAAACCGCGCTTATTATTCGATATTCCACGCCATAAGAGCTGTATGTGCATTAGATGGTTTCGACAGTAGTAAACACAGTGGGGTTATTTCATATTTTAATCAAAATTACGTAAAAACCGAAGCCTTTTCAAGAGAATTATCTAAAATAATACGCTATGCTTCAGAAAATCGTGAAAAAGCTGACTATCTGGATTTCTTTGTTGCCTCCAGGGATGAGGCAGAAAAACAGATAGAACGGGCTGAATACTTTTCCAAAGAGATCCGGCAGTATCTTATTCAAAAAGGAGTCATTACTGATGAGGAGGCTATTTAGCATATAAGTGCATAATACTCCGAGCTTGCTTAGCTATAGTTCTATACATACTCGTTTGAGTAGCCTCAAATTCCTTCTGCCTTATAAGCTCTTCCCGAACTCGTTCGTCTTCAGCAAATATATACATAGATTTCGCAGCCTCCTCCATAAAAACATTCTGTTTGGAAATGTCCTTAAGCTTTTCCCAGGTGTCAGCCTTAAAGAGGCTGGCCCACCTGTCTATATTATATCGCTTGTCTTCGTTGGTAGCCAGATGAATTTTTGTCAGATACGTTTTCTGTGGAATAGTTCTTCATAGATGTGTCCTCCATTGTTTGTGCTTAATTTTTCAAACATCCGATGGGAATTACAAATACGCTATCTTCGCGTTTATAACCAAATGGTGTTCCGGTTAGAATGATTTTTAAATCAGGTGATCTTAGCGGAGCCTGCTTTTCGTTAACATTGTATTCTGCTACTAATTTTTCAATTTCATTAAGGTGCGCAGCTCCTTCTTCAATCTCATTGCTTCCAAGCTTTATTTCTATTAAGGCATACCTGCCATCTCTTAGGTGAAGTACAGCATCTGCTTCCAACCCATATCTATCATGGTAATACGAAACTGTTCCCCCAATAGATGAAGAGTATACTCGTAGATCCCTTATGCATAAGGTTTCAAAGATAAAACCAAATGCCTTAAGGTCTGTATTGAAGTACTCCGGGGCAACTCCAAGAGCAGCAACAGCAATTGAAGGATCTACGAATTCCTTTTTGTCAGAGGACTGAATCGCTGTTTTCGATCTAATTGAGGGACACCAGGCTTCTACATTTCTAATTACATATAGTTTTTGCAGAGTCTTAATATAATCATAAAACGTAGTTTCACTCATGGGGAAATTTACATTGATATCACGAAGGATTGTTCGATTTGATGCAAATGTTGATATATTTCGAGCATAGGATCGGAGTAGCAATCGTGTTCCCTGTTCGTCCCTTTTTACATTATCAACATTGCTGATATCATCTCTGCACAAGCTGTCAAAATAACTGCCGGAAATCATAAGTTTTGCCCTATCAGTTTTTTTGTTCATAATAGATGGCCATCCGCCACGACATGCAGCCATAATAATTTCGTCAATAGTTAGATCAGACATACAATCATCAGGCAGTTCTTTATTTTTGAATAAATCTGATAATGAAATCTTTCCGTTGGATTCACCGGATTCATAAAGACTCATAGGATACATCTGGAGTGTATCTATCCTGCCAGTACCCGTGTGCATGATTGCTGTTTTATCAATAGAATTCGATCCTGTAAGAATATATAGCCCGGATTCATTTCTCCTATCAACGGAAACTCTTACAGCATCCCATATATTCGGCGCTATCTGCCATTCATCGATAAGTCTCGGATTCTCTCCAGAAAGTAGATTGGATGGCTTTATCTGTGCAGTATGTATATAAGAATCTCTCATGTCCGGATCCTGCATTTCTATAAAGCTTTTGGCAAACTGCTTGGCTGTGGTTGTTTTACCACACCATTTAGGTCCTGTGATATGCACAGCTCCAAAAGCGTCCAATTTGTCCTGTAATTCGGTGTCACAGACACGCTTTATATAGTTCATCTTTACCTCCAATTTGCGCGAATGTATCTATGCTCTATTATACGCATTTTACAGGGCTTTACAACATATGATGAAGAGATTTGTGGTATTTTGACGAAGAACTTTGTGGAAAAACGATGAAGGGATTTGTGGTTTTTGGTGGATAATTGTGTGAGCCTGCAGGTATAGGAGAGCGAACGCTGCTCCCAGTTCCCGCGATTATTTACCTGCATCTCCAGATTTATTATTCTGCTGCTGTTTAGCAGGACCTTGATATCCAGCCAGAATTCTTTACCTTTGATAGTCTTATTTTTTCGATAGAATTTCGGCCAGATCTTTTACAACCAGTATCGTTTTAGTTCATCGTAGAAGTTTTCGCGAGTGCCGACCATTATAACTACTACGGTCTCGGTTTCGCCGGATTCTTTATTTACACGTTCTTCAACAGTATATGCAAGTTCATAGTTGATTTTATTGTAATATATATCGTATCCAAGGACACCCTCAAGATCGCCATGCTTCGGTTTGCCAATGGTAGGATCCTTACATATTTCCTTGATGGCTTCATCGTATAATTTTTTGAGTGGTTTATCCTTGAGTTTTTTCAGGTACTTTGCCGCAGGTGGGAGGATTATAAGATCAGTCATCACTACTTCCCTCCGAAAACATCCTCGTAGGAATAGTATTCGCCAATTCCGTTAGCTGCATCTTTCGCAGCCTTAAGCATTTTTTCAATAGCAGGACGTACTTTGGACTGCCTTGATTTGAACTCAGCAAG
>JAGBNT010000048.1 GCA_017634255.1 Lachnospiraceae bacterium | reverse complement strand
TGGTCTGCAGGAAGTAAAGCTTGCCCTCTTCAATCGTGAACTCCATATCCTGCATATCCTTGTAGTGCTCCTCCAGCTTATTGGCGAGCTCCATGAACTGCTTGTAGCAATCCGGCAGATCCTTCTCGAGCTGGGTGATCGGTGAAGGTGTACGAACACCGGCAACAACGTCCTCACCCTGGGCATTGATAAGGTACTCTCCGAAGATACCCTTCTCTCCTGTAGCGGGGTTACGTGTGAAGGCAACTCCTGTTCCTGAAGTATTTCCCTTGTTGCCGAATACCATCGTCTGTACGTTTACGGCTGTACCCCAGTCTCCGGGGATGTCGTTCATACGGCGGTATACGATCGCACGGGGATTGTCCCATGAACGGAAAACGGCCTTGACCGCTCCCATAAGCTGATCCTTGGGGTCCTGAGGGAATTCCTCGCCCTTCATGGCATCCTTGTAGATTGCCTTGAAACGGCGAACCAGCTCCTTGAGGTCGTCAACCGTCATATCTACGTCGAACTTTATGCCTTTCTTAGCCTTAACGTCGTCGATCTCCTTCTCGAATAAGGACTTGGAAACCTCCATAACTACGTCTGAATACATCTGGATAAACCTTCTGTATGAATCATAGGCAAAACGCTCATTTCCTGTCTTCTTTGCGAAGCCCTCAACGGCTACGTCATTAAGACCCAGGTTAAGTATTGTGTCCATCATTCCGGGCATGGACGCACGTGCACCGGAACGGACAGATACCAAAAGCGGGTCCTCCGTATCTCCGAACTTCTTTCCGTTGACACCCTCAAGCCAGGTAATGTGCTCAAATATCTGGTCAACTATCTCGTCGGTAAGCTTTTTGCCCGCATTATAATACTCCGTGCAGGCTTCGGTTGTAACAGTAAAACCCTGGGGTATAGGCATCCCAAGGTTCGTCATTTCAGCAAGGTTGCAGCCCTTGCCACCCAGAAGATTCCTCATCTCTTTGGAACCCTCTTCAAATTTGTAGACCCACTTACTCATTCGTTTTCCTCCAAAATTTTCGTACTTGATCTTCAGTACTCTGATATGCTTCAACAAAGCTATTATATTTTATATTTGAGCGCATATATTGTCAAGGAAGAGTGGGACCTAAACGATTGAAAATCCTGTGTTTTTTTGCTACCATCAGACTTATGAGTGAGTTAATAGAAAAACTGCAGTTAAACCTACAGACCTACGCCAACGCCACCAATGTGACCGTGCGGCTTTTGGACGAAAACAACAATACCATAGCCTGGTATGGACCGACCTTCGAATACTGCGAGCGCTTTCAGGATGGCTCCGGCAGGTACTGTCCCTGCGACAAAAGCCACGCCGATTCCTGCGAGCAGGCGCGCTCTCTCGGGGATGCCTATATCTACTTATGTCCCGCCGGTCTTACCCATTTCGTGGTCTCCGTCTTTAAGGACAAGGCCTTTCAGGGAAGCGTCCTTGCAGGTCCCATAGCCCTGGAGTTTCCTGATATGGAAAACGTAGAGGATGTCATGCGCAAATTCAATATCTCTTTGGAGTACCGCAGAAAGCTCTACACCTCCTTATCCTCCATTCCACTGATCGAGCCCTTTCAGGCAAGGCATTTGAGCAAGCTCCTGTTTTTGCTGGTTACAAACCTCATGGCAGGGGAGACCGAACGGCGTATGGAGGCTCAGAAAAAAACCATGCAGCAGGCTCACATAGGCGAATTTATAAAGCTTGCAAAAGAGGAGCCGATCAACACCTCCTCCTACTATGCGGATGAAAAGCGGCTGGCAAACTTCATGCTCTCCGGAGATCTGGAGGGTGCAAGGGGCTATCTTAACGACATGCTTGGAAAGATATATTTTACTTCGGGAAACAATCTGGATATCATCAAGGTCAGATGCCTTGAGCTGATCTCCACGCTCTCCCACACGATGTACGATGCGGGTGTCAATGAAGAGACCGTCTATGAAATGACAGACAAATATATGCGCGATTCCTCCAATGCAAAGGACCTTACCGAGCTGTCCTATCTTTTGATGGAGACATTGGAGCTCTTTACCAACCTGACCTTTTCCCAAAGAGTGGGCGGCAGCGAGCTCATACGCAAGGCAGTGGCATACATGAATAAATATTACAATCAGGAGCTTACCTTATCCCTGGTCGCAAGGCACGTGTCCCTAAATCCCTCTTATTTTTCCAATCTTTTCAAAAAGGAGACCGGCACCAATTTCAGCACCTATCTTTCCAATATAAGGATAGAAAATGCAAAGCTGCTCTTAAAGGATTCAAACCTTGCGCTGTCCGAGATCGCTCTTGAGCTGGGCTTTGAGAGCCAGAGCTATTTTTCCAAGGTATTCAAGGAGCACGAGGGCCTCACCCCCAGACAATACCGGCATCAGCTGTAGAGCGGTTCAGTTTCAGGTTTAAGCGCTGCAAACGTCCAGGGTGCCCAGTTACAAAACCTGAAAGCCTTTACTTCAGTGCTAGAAACCGGGTCACGAACATCACATCCGAAAGATGCCCTGCATTTTTATAAATATAAAGATACATTACGAGTCCATCCTCGCCATCCCTGTGGAAGATATATTCCGCGTGATAGCCGTTGCTGCCTGCTGACAGGGCGTCGGTATAGGAGCCTACAAAATAATCATAGGTGGCTCCGTAATATGTTTTTTCATTTTTGCGCGTTCTAAAAGAATCAGCCTTTCCCTCGCCTGAAATATTGTTGATAATCGCCTTTTCGATAAGGTTTGTCTCTTTTTTATCATCGGCTATCTCAAGTCTTGAAGCATTGTCGAAATAGCATATAAACAAAGACTCAGGAGTGTTGTCGCGGCTTCCGGGCAGCTTATTTAAGACATACTGATAGCCGTCGATGGTTCCAAGCCCCTCCTTAACTATGGAATGCTCCACCCCCTTCCAGGAAGCGGGGATCAAAAATTCCGCCCTATCATCCGCCAGGGTTCTTTTAGCCATGCTTCCCTTATCAATGCGGGTTCCATCTGAAAGATAATAAGTTCCGCTTTTTACCCCACCCGGGGCGGAGACCAGCTTCTCAGCCACCAGATGGATGTCCCTGTCAAAAAGATTGTCGGATATCCTCCCGAAGACCCCTATCCCGTCACCTGCACTAAATGTCAGAGCCTGAGAGGTAAGCTCCTTCGGGCAGGAGCATACGATATGATCGTCCGCAGCCGACGCCCCTTGTATCAAAAGCGTATCTCCGGTTTTGGAGACACTCCTCACCTTCCCTGAAATATAATAATAGCCGTAGGTATATTTACGCTTTGCCTCTTCAACATTCCCGGCAAAATCAGACAGGACGTCATCTGCAGGGACATATTCGTAAACCTGTTTGCTGTCCGTATCCACCAGCACAGTGGGCTTGTCAAAGAAGAAGCCGCAAAGCAGCACCGCGGGTAATAAAAGCAGCAGTGAAATGATCTTTTTACTCCTCATAGCCTACTCACCTCCCGCAGCCATGTCTTCCTTATAAGCCAGACCGATACTGCTTTTCAACTCATCTAAAACCCCGCACACTTCCTTATATACGTGGGCTTCGGCGAAATCATCCATAAGTATGACCTCCCTGCCGGGGACATAGTCCGACCGGAGAGCGCTTTCCAGTCCGGCGGCAGATATATCGTCCTGACTGTATCTTCCATGGGTATAGAAGATCTGCTCTCCCCTGATCCTTATGACTATCCTTTGATAAGCCGGAGACAGGCTTTCCTGCAGCTCCTGGGAACTGTTCCCTGAGACCTTCCCCTCTTCACCGGACTCCTCTGACTCGGAGGGCTCCTCAGAATCTCCAGCCGACCCTCCGGGCTTTGCCAGCTCTATAGCCTTGCTTAAGTCTATGAGCTTGCTGCTGTCCAATAATCTGACCTCTTTCTTTCCCCAGCCGGTAAGCAACGCAAAAGCTGTCAGCATAAAAAGAAGCAGAGTGACCTTTCTCTTCATCAGTTGCCTTCCTCTATGTAATGTATTCCTAAATTTTCCAATAATTTGATCACGGAATGATACTCGGAGGAAACCGCAAAATCATCATATACGACGACGGTATTCATCCTGTCAAAGTCCTTGAGCCTCTCTTCCAGGGCCGCGTGATCCTCGCACAGCTCGTCCTTAAAATATATCTCAGAGCCCCTTATCAGGATGTAATAGTTGTACTCCTTGCCCTCCTTCGAGATATACTGTCCCTCCTCGTTTATTATGTCGTTGCGGGGCTCCTCTTTAGCGGGAAAGAGCCTTTTATACAGCCAGAAATCCTGACCGTGGTCGGTAAAGCCCGCATAAAAGCCGGTTATTGCCACGAGGCTTCCGACGATCACCAGTGTAAGGTAAATGTTCAGGAGAAACTTTTTCTGGCTCTTTAAGACCCTCCGTCCCTGGGCGTTTTCATAAAAAAGATAGTCGTCATTTCTGTTGAAGACCACCTGATGGGCTCGAATGAGGGGCAGCAGCGCTATTCTTATCAGGCCGATCAGTCCGTATATTACCGCGGCGGCTCCGGCGATTATCATTATAATTGCTATTAATTTTACTCCTCGCTTATGCTACCTTTTACATATACGTTGTTGTAGGACTTCATCAATTCATTCAAGATTTCTTCTATCGCCCTCTCATCCCGGTAGAGGATCTTGTCATTATTTTCATTGAGCGACAGAATGACCGGTCGGTCCGGGTGAGCGTCGATATAAGACTTAAGGGTGGTCTTAAATTCCTCTACAGCCTCCGCCACATCGTTTCCGACGAGGTCGATGGTTACGATCTCCTCATCCTCCGAGAGCACCTTAATGTGCCGCAGGGTTATTTCATCGGGCTCGAAGGGCACCACGATGGACGCCGCCCATACGTACTTTTGCAGCTCGCTCTGGGTCTTTAGCATATCTTCATATGCTCTTGAATTGGCCTCGGCCTCCGTCACCGCCGCTGCCATCTCTTCCTGTGCGAGCGCCGCATCCCTGTCATTCTCCTGCTTCTCATTAATGTAACTGCATATAACCACAAGCAAAAGAATAAATACCACATCAAGAAGCGATGTAAGATCGATATTTACACCGTTTCCATTTCTACGCCTTCTTCGCATCTCTTACCCTCGCTTAAGCCCGTAGCTTCTGTATCATTTCCGCCAGATCCAGCTTTTTGCTGTAATCCTCGAGCATTACATCCACGTCCTCGATTATCCTCGAGGGAAATATGGCGTCCACAAACTTTAAAAGTATAGCGAATATCAGACCGAAAAACGTGGAGGATAGTGCCGTATCCATTGACGCCATCATTCCGTTAATATCCTGGGAATTTACTTCCAGCATAAGACCCGCTACCGTCCCTAAGATACCCATAAGGGGAAAGATCGGTATAAGCTGGGAAAACACGTTGTGCAGTGCGCAGTCCTTATTAAAATCCCTTTCGTATTTTCTTATGGTATCGGGTGTGATCGCGGCATCCACGTCATCCTCATCCATGACCGTGCCGTCCACCGGATTCACCGCCCATTTTTTATTTTTCCTGCTAACGGCCTCGTCTATCCGGCTCTTGTGGGACGACAGCTTTGATCCATTATAGAAGAGCAAAGCTGTCAGCACTATTCCGAATAACAGAATGACCAGATTGATACTGTCCTTTACTACCTGTAAAACTCCCGCCATTACAAAATTCTCCTTTTCCTCTGATTTGATCTCCTGCTGTTCCTTATATATAAGCTGCTTTAATCCAAAAACTCGCAGTTAAATGTACAGAACAAATAACTGCGAGTCTGACCTTCCAAGGTATCAGAAATTCCTCAACATCAGATACCTGCCTCTGCCATTTTCTTTCTGACCTCATCCATGGTCTTCTTTTCGGTTTCCATTGCCTTAGGTACAGCGGCTCTTCCTTCAGCCTTATGAGCCTCAAAATAGAGGGACTTGGCCACTGTACCGGCCTGGACTACCATATTATCCCTGACCTCTTTCTGCATCACAGTATCGATCAGCTCCTTATTTGCATTGAGCTCGTCAGTGAGAGAGGCTATCTGCTCTTCAGTCAGGTCCTTATTCGTATCCAGGACCTTCTGAATCTTTTCGTTTCTTAAGGAAACATCCTTTGCCAGCTGGATAAAATATAGTACAGAATGATTTTCGTTGACCTCGGCACCAATGCCTTTCATCACATCCCTATAGAATTGGGTCTGCTTGTCTGCAAGCATAACGGCAGCAGAGCCCTCGCCCTCCTGCAGCTCCACATCCTTTACAAGCTCATCATTAACGCCTGTCCCGCCCTTCGTAAGCTCCTCGGACATATCTACATCGTCATTAAGATGATCCTTGTACAGATTTAAATTCTCGGTCAGCCTTGCCAGCGCATTCATAACAGCATTGCTCACGCCATTTGGCACGAGAATGGTGTTTTTAGGCATTCCCTCTTTCTTAGAGTCGGAATAATAGATGACCCCTTCCTGTACAGCCATGCCGCGCTTGTATTCCACGACCTGAAGCTTACCCGGCTTCCCCTTCATGATATCCGAAAGCTGTTTGATCAAATGAGAATACTTCTTCTGATCCTCCAGGTACCCCTTGGTTTCATCATTGCTCTGCCTGAGTCCATGCTCGGATACTCCGGTAAATTGTCCGACTACAGAGTTGATCGCCTGAAAGGCATTAAGGCATTTATCTACAAATTCCACCTGTCTGCGGACTCTCTTGGGTAAGGTCTTTAAATAGGCGGCGTTGACCTTATCGGACTTCTCTCCAAAGACATTCTCCCATAAGGTGA
>JAGBNT010000003.1 GCA_017634255.1 Lachnospiraceae bacterium | reverse complement strand
GCCCTCTGGGATATATAAACAATACAAGCCGGGCTAACCCGGCTTGTTTTGTTTATGGAGCCAAGGGGGATCGAACCCCTGGCCTCAGCGTTGCGAACGCTGCGCTCTCCCAGCTGAGCTATGACCCCTGAACATCGTGATTGTACGCTGGTTTTGTCTTTAAGTCAAGCCTTATTCCGGCACAGCCTCCGTCTCGGCGCCTTCCTCCTGGGTTATGCCAAATTCATCGACCATCTCCTCCTCGGTCTCCTCCATTGCCTCTTCCTCAGCAGCAGTGGGAACAAACTGCGTAAGATAAGCCTCCTGCGGCAGACCTGCAAACAACGCTGGAACGTTTAAAACGACGCCGTCCATCTCATAAGGGAGCTTGAGGCTGACTGCGCTGGCAGATGCTTCTCCGCCCTTCTCCTTCGTAGTCTCCACCACCATCTTGAAATTCTGTCCCATCCACTTTGCCATGCCGCGCTCGCCGTCATAAAGCTTCGCGACACGCTCATCGCCTACATACACCTCGATCTTATAGGGTGTCTCGATAGTCTGACCGTTATAATCCATGGACTTATTATCAAAATATACCGTATGCCCTCTGCCTATTACAAACATTAAAGCGCATATAGCTCCCAGGACGACGATCACACATATTCTGATAAGTAATGTACGGGTTTTGTTCATTACGCCACCTTCTCCTTTCCGCTATCCTTAAGCTGAGCCGCTTTAAGCTGCTCGGCAACCTGGCTCTTCTCCTTGCGCTTTTTAGTCTCGTACATAACGAGGGCAACCGTTATGACCGCATAGGAGACGAACACGCGGAAATACTCACCTATCATCGAATCCCCGGTTATCTTCGCTCCTGCCGAAGGCGCTACAATAAACATCAGATGGAAGAGCGTAACTCCCAAAAATACATTTCCGATAGAAGCCTTGTCAACAGAGGCACCTCCCACAAGAAGAGCCGCTATACAAAACATTCCTATCTGTGAATGAGAACTGTAGGTAGCAATATTACCCATGTTCTGAAGATAGATGACCATACCGAAGCCGGCAAGGACCGTGGACATTATTATCGAGATTATCCTGGTTCTCTCCACATCGATACCGGCATCCTTTGATACCTCCATATCCTGTCCCACTGCACGCATATCCTGACCGAGCTTCGTGCGCCTGAACCACACGATAAATAAGCACAGCAGCCCGATAAGGATAAATGTAGCCACAGGTATCTTAACTCCACCTATGGACAGCGGAATGAGGTCGTCCAGTTTCTGCCTCATATCTAAGAGGCTCACCGTATTTCTGATACCGTAGCCTCTGGGAAGCTTAAGAGAAGAGTGCTTTATGGGAATTATAGGTCCCATAAAATAGAGCACTACAAGCTGATATACACCGTTTATGAAATAACTGATAATATAACTGGTCACAATCTCGCGGCCCTTTGCCATATTCAGTATCTTTCCGCAAACAAACCCTAAAAGTATGGATATCGGTATGGAGATTATCATCGCAAGCACCATTCCCGGAATACCCACTATCTGCCAGTCTGAAACGAGGATCAGCCCTATCTCGCCTGCCATCGCCCCCAGTGTCATACCGAAGTTAAGCCCCATTCCGGCTATTATTGGTATCAAAAGGCAGAGTATAAGAAAGGTGTTTCTTCCCATTCTCGTTACTATCTCATTTATCAGGTAACTCGGCGAAAAGCCCGACAGTGGTATACAGAACGCGCAAATAAGGACGAACATTATCGGCACCGAATTTGCCGCTATGACTTTCTTTACCGTTTCAAAAGTAGTAGCTTTATTATTTTCCATTATTTCGCCCTCTCAGTCTTTCTTGTAAGAGCGTAGAGTATCATACCGTTTGAAACTATGATCCTTATGACCTCGCTCATGTCCATATGTATCATGTTGTTCATTACTGTAGGCGTCATGGTAACGATTCCCTGAAACAGGAAGGTACCGATTATAACGTTTGCAATGGATGCCTTGTTGACCGAAGCTCCTCCGATAAGTATTGCGGAAACCGCAGGGAGAGCCATGTAAAACGGTGCCATGTACAGCTGGATAAATCCAAAGCCCTGCTCGTAGACCAATATCCCCACTGCCGCAAGCCAGGTTGACATAACAACAGATGTCAGCCTTGTCTTGTCAATGTCTATTCCCGCAGCCCTGGCAAATGCCGGGTTTGAGCCTACCGCTGTCATCGCCGTACCTGTCTTGGTATGGAAGAACGCCCATATGATAAACGCCATTATCGCAAAGAAAAGCAGCGTTCCCGTCGGTATGGAAAGATTTCCGATATTTATCTGGAGAAAGTTAGCCAGCACCTTGTCATAGTAGCCCTCAAGAGATATCGTAGTACGCAGTCCCTTTCCTGCAAGCCCCCAGACCATATTGGGGCTGTGATAAGGCAGGAGCAGCCACATCATACACATAAATGAAACTGAGGAGAAGCCCACATAAGTAGCTATCATCATCTCCCCGCCCTTGATCTTATTTAAAAGCCAGCCGTAGAAATAGCCAAGAACCAGTGCAAAGGGCGTTGCTATCACGATAGCCATTACAAAGGAAAGCGCGCCGGTAAATCCAAATTCAATAGATAACGTCGCTCCCAGCAGACCTGAGATTATCCCAAGCGGAAGTCCGAAGTTAAGTCCGCAGCCGGAATGAACCATGGGTACCATCGCAAGCACCAGTATGGCGTTCCAGCTGAAGCGGTTTATGGTATTGGATATCTGCGTCGGCAGATCGGATCCCGCTATGGGTGCCATTATAAAAAGCAGCAGCAGGAAGCCGGCTATTATGAGACTGGGCAGCCCGAAGTCATTCACTATATTCCGAATATGTTCTTTTGCACCTGTCTTAGTATTCTCTTCCATCAGTCTATCCTTGATCCTTGTTTAAATTCATTACTCATACAACCTGGCTTATCATCAGCGTTCCGAGCGCCTCTGAACGCTCTGTCGCATTCAGGATACCCGCGATCTTTCCTCCCGAAACCACGGCTATCCTGTCACAGGTTGACCTTAGCTCCTCCAGCTCGGAAGAGATCATTACCACCGTGACCCCGCTCTCCCGGTTAAACTTCTTTAGCGCCTCCAAAACCAGCGCTTTGGCTCCTACGTCTATACCTCTCGTAGGCTCCGAAACAAAGAGGAATTTCGGCTCCAGTGCAAAAGCCTTTGCCAGACACACCTTCTGCTGGTTTCCACCCGAAAGCTCCCGGGCGCTCTGGCTGCTTCCCGTGCACTTTATCTGAAGCTCCTCGATATACTTCTCTGTCACCTCTCTGATCGCTTTCTCATCTCTCCATTTAATGAGTCCGCCAAACAGGGGCTTTAAAAACTTATTCTGTATCTGCATAGCCGGGAATGCCACGTTCCATTCGAGAGACTCGTCCAGAAGGAGCCCCACTCCTCGCCTGTCCTCCGACACAAAGGCGATGGATGCATCAAGACATTTCCTCGGAGAATTTAAAGGTATCTCCTTCCCTTCGAAGATCACCGTTCCGCCTGCCTCGTAGAGCCCCATTACGCCGTTGGGTATTCCAAGCTTGCCCTGTCCGGCAAGCCCTCCTATGCCGAGTATCTCTCCCTTGAACACGTCGAGATTTACATCCCTGACGGTCTCTCCGGGCATATCCACCCATAAATGCTTTATGGACATTATCACTTCTGCGTCTTTATCATCACTGACTGTTTTAACCTTGTTCGGATCAGTCCCGGAGGGAGTATTTATCGATCTTCCCACCATATCACGGGTTATGTCGGCTTCCGAGGTCTCCTTTGCAGGAGTATCGCTGACCACGTAGCCGTCACGCATGACTACTACTCTGTCGCAGACATCCAGTATTTCATATAATCTGTGGGTAATAAAGATGACGGCAATGCCCCGCTTTGACATTCCCCTTATAGAATCCAATAAAGCCGCAGCCTCCTTCTCCGTAAGGACAGCCGTGGGCTCGTCCAGGATAAGGAGCTTTAACTGATCCTTGCTAAGCTCCCTCGCTATCTCCGTAAACTGCTTATGACCGACGGGCATATCGTTGATGACCATATTTTGATCAATGGAAACACCCATCTTATCTATTGCTGCCTCTGCCCTCTTATCCATATCCTTACGGTCGAGGACATTAAGCCTCTCTCCAAAGATCTGTGACAGCACATTTGTCTTCCTGGGCTCTCTGTTTAAAAGAATGTTCTCGGTTGCAACAAAACCGGGTATAAGGGAAAATTCCTGATGCACCATGCCTATTCCGGCAGCGATGGCATCGAAGGGAGTTTCAAAATTCACTTTCTCGCCGTTTATCAGGATATCTCCTTCATATCCGCCAGTCTCGCGGATCACGTCCATCCCGAAGAGTATCTTCATCAGAGTGGATTTTCCCGCTCCGTTCTCTCCGCAGAACCCCAAAACCTCTCCCTCATGAAGGGTAAAATTTATATCGGTTAAGACCTGATTTCCGAAAAACTCTTTTTTAACATTTTTAATCTCCAGTAATGGAGCTTTTGCTTCGCTCATAGTTGACCTTTCGATTTTCCAAAATAAGATTGCTCCGCTGCTTCGCAGCTCCCGCAATCCCCAAAAGTCTACTCGCATATCGCGCCGCTTACGCGTCGCTTTTAGGCTCGTATCCTTTTGGTTTTTATGATGATGGTCAATAACACGCAAGCGTGTTTTGACCACCATCTAAAAACTTTATTATATATTACTTAACTGTGAAGTACTTCTCAGGCACCTCTACCTCTGTTGAACCCATGTACTTTCCGGGGTCGCCCATGATGTAGGTATCCTGATAGATAAGGAAGGTGTTGTCAGCCTTAACTCCTGTCTCGGCATTTGTGTAGTTGGAGCCGTTCCAGTGAGCCTTGGGTGAGAATACCTCATAAGCTTTAGAAATATCGTCTATATCAGCAAGCTCGCTCTTGCCGTCGATAACGTTCATCGCATGCTGTGCAAGCCCTGCGGAAACGGTATATCCATAGGAATAAGCCCATGTACCGAAGCGTCCAGCTCCGCCTTTTTCTACAACAGCGCTCTCAACCTTTGCAAGGATCTTCTCGAAATCGCCTGCCTCAGCCGTAAGGTCGATGCCCAAAGCTCCGGGATATCCCATAAGAGGTGAGGGAAGGTCAGCTTCGATAAAGTATCCGCCGTACTCCAAGAGCTGCTTTAAAAGGGGCTCTGTGTGAGCATCGTTAGTACAGAAGTAAGCTGTTTCCTTGCCGTACTTCTCAACCCACTCAGGAACCTTCTCAATAAAATGATAATTAAAAATAATAATTCTAAAAATAAGACCCAAAAAATATTAAAAATTTCGAAAGATAAAACTTCATTTATTCAAAAAGAAAAAAGTCATTT
>JAGBNT010000002.1 GCA_017634255.1 Lachnospiraceae bacterium | reverse complement strand
CATCGACCTCGGCGACAGTCTCAACGGATGCGCTCTCGTCTCCCTTGTCGTTTATGATCTCCGTAGCTTCCTTAACCGCGTCCACAGTGTCCACGACATTGGAGATTACCTTATCTATTGTATCCCTATGCTCGAATTTTACCGTAGCCACTCCGGAATTGAAGCCTACGAGCTCCGCTCCGTAGCTTTCCGCAACGCTCTTTGCCTCTGCCCTGGAATCAGTAAAGAAAAATGCCTGATCCGCCACATAATCTTTACCCTCTTCCATATGCTCTATGCTTTTAAGCTCTTCCTTTAGAACCTCCGCAGTCTCTATCTGGGCATCGGAAAGCTCTCCGACTGTATTTCCCGAGACGCTCTTCGCCTCGTTCTCCGATACCTCGTCTGCTTCGGTGTTTTCCTGCTCTTCCATTGTATCGTTGCCGGAAACACTGTCCTCTGAAAGCTCCTGCTCTTCTTTTTTCTCCTCGGATTCCTCCGCCTTATTATCCGATGCGCTGTTTTCGGAAACCTCAGAGCTTATCTCAAGCTCATCCCCCCGCGCCTCCTGCACAGTGGTCACAGGCTCCGTCTCCTCCTGTACCACCGCATTTTCCGAGACCTCCTCTGCGGGAAGGGCATAAACAAAAGAAGCCCCCATATCGCCGGACAGCAGAGCAACAGCTGTCAGGAAAGAGAGCCCCAGCTTCAAGGTTTTTCTTTTAATAAATCCTTTGACTTTCATGATCTCATCCTCTGTTACATGTCTCTGAATACAACTTGGAACAATATAATAGCGCATATATTATAAGCATTACCGATAAATAATTCAAGCGCCCCGAAGACCTTTTGGGTAGTGATTTTTGATGATATGTCCATCCGATCTTCCCCATCCCATGGTATAGCCTTCAAAGGTTATTGCCTCCCAGCCCTTTTCACCCTCTGCCCTTATCACCTCTCCCCTACGATATGCCCGGGCCTCCTCCACATCCCTGACCTCATAGCTTCGGCACTGCCCGGGGTTTAACGCCATTGCCCAGGCATGATTCGGAACGAAGCGCCCGGCTCGGACTTTTCCCAGCTCCAGTCCTACCCGCTGGAGCTTAAGCCCTTTTAGGGACATTATTTGCGCCGGTACGGCGCATAAGGTATCACCCAGCATGAGAAGCCTGTTAAATACCGGCTTTTCATCAAAGACCTCTCGGGTAAATTCCTCCAGCTGACGCAGCATAGCCTCGCTGACGCCCTCGTGCATCCGCACATTCCGGGGTACTGAGCTGTGAGCGGTCTCTTCAGCTCCCTTCTTTCTTAATATGGCTGCAAAATGCCCTTCGCCCCCTGCCTTGTGGGGAAAGAGCCTCAGAGCCGCTTCTACTCGCTCATCCTTGCCCTTGGTCCATTCCTTTCTGCCATTCTCCATTCCGTATTCCGGCTTGGTCTCAACAACCTCATACCAGGGGTGGCTGTCCAGAAATGAGCTTAAAACCTCCTCATCCTCCTCCGGCGCAAAGGTACATGTGGAATATACCAGCCTGCCCCCGTCGGAGAGCATGATATCAGCCTTGTTTAATATGTCGAGCTGCCTTTCGGCGTTTTTTATGACGTTTTCAAGGCTCCATTCTTTTACAGCTTCGGGATTTTTCCGGAACATCCCCTCACCCGAGCAGGGTGCGTCCACCAAAATGCGGTCAAAAAACCCGGGGAAGCTGTGGCTTAGCCTTTCCGGCGATTCATTTAGCACCACCGCATTTTTCACTCCCAGCCTTTCAAGGTTTTCACTCAGTATCTTTGCCCTTTTGGGAACGATCTCGTTTGAAACCAGCAGCCCGCTGCCAGCCATTGCGGAGGCGATCTGGGTGCTCTTCCCTCCTGGAGCTGCGCAGAGGTCCAGGACCTTAAGATCCACCCTTATATCCATATGCTCCGCAGGTATCATTGCAGAAGCCTCCTGAATATAATACGCACCAGCTTCATGCAGGGGATGTTTGCCGGGATATTCCTCCCTATTATAGTAATACGCAGACTGATTCCATAAAACGGGGATCAGTTTAAAATATTTTTTTATATCCCCTCCCTGCTTTAGGGTATTAAGTCTGAGCGAGTATACCGGCTCTGAGGCATAGGCGTTCTTAAATTCCTCAAATTCCGTTCCAAGGAACGCTTTCATGCGATTTACAAAATCTTCAGGAAGTGAATCGAATTGCAGTGGAATCGTCGGTTTTTCCATGATTTTTTTCATTTTCCTCTTACAAAATATTTATTTTTTTGATATTATGATTATAAGGTCTAACGGTAAGGAACTGTCACAGAATAAGGCTGACTTGCATAATAAGCAGCGCTTATTTTTACATCTGGAGGTTATATGTATAATAGCGGAGATTTTGTCGTTCACGGACGGGATGGTCTTTGTGAGATTACCGAAATAAGCTGTATGGATCTGATCGGCGAGGGAAACGAGCGCGATTACTATATACTTGTGCCTGTGACCAATCCCAAAAGCCGTATATATGTGCCCGTAGGAAGCGGAGAGAGCAAGCTTCGCGCCCCTCTTACAAAAAAGGAGGCTCTGGAGATAATAGACGAGCTTCCACAGATAGAGGCGCTTCCCATCGAGAATGAAAAGACCCGGGAAAAGGACTACAACACCGCCATAATAAAAAATGACTGTGTCGAGCTTTTCAAGCTTATCAAGACCACCTATAACCGGAATATGGAACGCCGCGAAAAGGGACATACCGCAACCGCCATAGACGAATCCTACTACAAGACCGCCGTTAAAGCACTGCACAGCGAGCTGGGCTATGCTCTTGGCATAGGTGCGGAGGAAATGGAAAACTTTATCGAGAAGCGTCTCGGCAATGCCTGAGAAACCGGATTTCGGATTTCTATTATTTTTATTGACTAAAAAGCGTAAGCAGCTCTTCGGGGCTGCTTATTTTTGCGTCATACTTAACAGGAGCTCCGAAGCCGTAAGAAGCAAATATAAAGGGAACTCCCGCTTCCTCACAGGCCTGCCTGTCTCCCTCGGTGTCTCCCACATAGACAGGCGCCTTAAGCCCGTTTCGCCGGCACAAAAGCTTAAGATTCTCCGCCTTGCCCTTTTGGGTATCTCCGTAACATTCACTGTCCTTTATATATTCCCCCAGCAGGAGCTTTTCACATACCAGCTCTATATATCCGCTCTGACAGTTGCTCACGATAAACACCGGGATATCCCGGCTTAAGGACTCTATTGTACTGCATATCCCCGGATAGGCAATGCCGTCGCAGGGGTCGTTTTGCAGGTATTCCTGCTCCTTGTCCCGGCAGACCACAAGAAGACGGGAGCGCTCCTTATCCGAAACCTCGGGAAACAGCGCAAGGACTATCTCCTCCATCTGCTTCCCGAAAAGTCCCTTTAAATCCTCAGAGCTTACCCTTCTATCTGTATAGCCGGTACTCTCTGCCGCCTCGTTCCAGGCATCTGCGACTATGCCCGTAGAATCCCAGATGGTCCCGTCTATATCAAAGATGATGCCGTCTGTCCTCAATTTACTTTATCTCCCTGACGGATTCCACAAGACCAGCCAGCTTTTGTATCTCCGAAGGAATGATTATCTTTGTAGCCTGTCCGTCAGCTGCCTTGGAGAATGCCTCCAGACTCTTAAGCTTTATAACCGCCTCATCCGCTCCGGCATCCTTTATCATCTGGATACCGTCAGCCGTAGCCCTCTGTATCTCCCTTATAGCCTGTGCCCGTCCTTCTGCCTCGCGTATCTCCTTTTCCTTCTCTGCCTCCGCCGCAAGAATGGTCGCCTGCTTCGCCGCCTCGGCATTTAGCACTGCGGATTCCTTCTTTCCTTCCGCCTCAAGGATCATTGACTGCTTTTCACCTTCCGCCGTAAGTATGGCAGCCCTCTTTTCACGCTCCGCCTTCATCTGCTTTTCCATGGCATCCTTGATTGCCGCCGGAGGCATGATATTCTTAAGCTCTACCCTGGTGACCTTTATTCCCCAGGGGTCGGTAGCCTCATCTATGGTCTGCAGCATGGAGGCGTTTATCCTTTCCCTGGAGGTCAGGGTAGCGTCGAGCTCCATATCTCCGATTATATTTCTGAGGGTCGTGGCTGTAAGGTTTTCCATAGCCATGATCGGATTCTCCACTCCGTATGCATAAAGCTGGGGATTGACGACCCTGAAATATATTATCGAATCTATCATCATCGTAACATTGTCCTTGGTTATGACCGGCTGGGGAGCAAAGTCTGCAACCTGCTCCTTTAAAAGAACCTTGCGTGCCACCCTGTCTATTATCGGCACCTTTAAATGCAGCCCTGCAACCCAGGTTGCGTGATATATCCCGAGCCGTTCAATAACGTATGCCGAAGCCTGGGGAACTATCCTTATGCAGCTTATCAGCAGCGCCAACGCTATCAGAATAATAATAAATATAAATACCATGATATATTTCCTTTCCGGGGCTGCCGCAACAGCATCATTCCGGCTCTCCCCTTAAACATTGGACTTTTAAAATCCACTTCATTATAATATACCAGTAAATTTTTGTAAAAGAGAAGTTGCGGTGTAACTATTTTGCGCCGGGGTCGCACTTGGTTACTGTTCACAGGCAATGTCATTTACTTTAGAATGTGATTTCCTTATATAGTTAGTTATGCACTAACATACTGTATACTTAAGCTTTTTTTACAGATTCTATCTAAATACAATTGTCAAAATGGTAATAATTACAGAATATAACTGATTCTATTTGGCTGTTTCAGGAAAAGAGGGTAACCTTAATAAGACTACGAGACATTTTTAACTTCTCGTAGATGGATAAAAGAGGTATAGTTAGTTATGAGCAATGCTTAATTTCTATAGCAGAAGCTCATGGGTAATTTGAACCTTGCTTGGCGGCGATAGGTTCTCTCAGGTCTGATTGGTTCAATGTTATTGGCAATCAGACCTGATGCATTTATATGGCGCTTTTTATCTCTATTTCTAAGATGGTCACGACTTATCTTTATGGCTTGT
>JAGBNT010000047.1 GCA_017634255.1 Lachnospiraceae bacterium | reverse complement strand
TTTCTTCCTCTTCTGCCTCCTCTTCCTCTTCTTCCTCGTCGATGGTCTCTATATCGCTTTCATAGTAGCTGTATCTTCCTACACTGCCGCTTCCCACCTCGAACTTTGCCCAGGGATCCTCTTCTTTTGGAGCATCGACCGGAGCTTCAGCCGCCATCTCCTCCTGAGCCTCCTCGACTCCTAAAAGGGAGCCTATGAAATCCGCGGCATCCTTTGTGGCATCCGACATGTAGTTTACTCCGTCGATAGCAGTACATCCGCTAAGAAGAGAGCAAAAAAGGAGCAGGAGAAGCACCGGTACGCTTAAGGCGGGAAGCTTTTTAAGCCTTCCTGTTCCATGTTCAGTTTTCACTGAATTCTTCGAGCTCAAGTCCTTCATTTCTGTCCAATGTCATCCCTATACTCCAGGCGTTGACAAAAAGAAGCAGCGGATTACCCTTTAGATCCCTTATCCTCTTCATATCCGAGGTTCCGGTTATGGAGTCCAGATCGATATCCTTATTCTTTATCCATCTGATATATTCGTAGGGCAGATTTTCAAGGATTATATCTACGCCGTATTCATTTTTCAGCCTGTATTTAAGCACTTCAAACTGAAGCACTCCAACTACTCCGACAATATTTTCCTCCATGCCGAAATTGGCTTCCTGGAAAATCTGTATCGCGCCCTCCTGGGCTATCTGCATTACCCCCTTAACATACTGCTTGCGCTTCATAGTATCTACCTGGCGCACCCGGGCAAAATGCTCCGGTGCGAAGGTCGGTATGCCAGCGAAAGTGCACTTGGCGTCGCTTAGGCATAAGGTATCTCCAATAGAATAGATACCCGGATCAAAGATCCCGATTATATCCCCCGCATAGGCTTCGTTTACGATATGCCTTTCGTCCGCCATAAGGCTTTGCGGCTGGGAAAGCCTTACCTCCTTTTCACCCTGGACATGGTAGACATCCATGCCTGCGGTAAACTTCCCCGAGCATATCCTTAAGAAAGCCACCCTGTCCCGGTGAGCTTTGTTCATATTTGCCTGTATCTTAAATACAAAGCCCGAAAAGCTGTGCTCCACCGGATCTACTATTCCCGTATCCGCCTCTCTCGGAAGCGGAGGTGAGGTCATCTTTAAGAAGTTCTGCAGGAATATCTCCACTCCGAAATTTGTAAGGGCTGAGCCAAAGAATACGGGCGAAAGCTTTCCGTGATCTACCTGTGTCTGGTCAAAGTCCTCACTTGCTCCGTCTAAGAGCTCTATCTCCCCGAGAAGATTTTCCTTTGCCTCTTCGCCTATGAGCCCGGCAGCCTCCGCGCTGTCCACCGGGAGCACTGTCTCCTCTCCCTCGCGGGTTCCCTTCTGGGTTCCCGAATAAACAACTATACTTTTGGATCTCCTGTCATAGACCCCCTTAAAGCCCTTTCCGGAGCCTATGGGCCAGTTTATGGGACAGGTCGCTATTCCGAGCTCCTTTTCTATCTGGTCTAAGAGCTCAAAGGTATCCATTGCATCTCTGTCCATCTTGTTGATGAAGGTGAATACCGGTATGCCCCTCATTCCGCAGACCTTAAAGAGCTTTCTCGTCTGCGCCTCAACGCCCTTGCTCCCGTCTATGACCATTACGGCGCTGTCCGCTGCCATAAGGGTCCTGTAGGTATCCTCCGAAAAGTCCTGGTGTCCCGGAGTGTCCAGTATATTCACGCATTTGCCCGCATATTCAAACTGCAAAACCGAGGAGGTTACGGAAATTCCCCTCTCCTTTTCTATGTCCATCCAGTCCGACACGGCATGTCTGGCTGTAGCCTTGCCCTTGACCGAGCCCGCAAGGTTTATCTGCCCCCCGTAGAGCAGAAATTTCTCGGTCAGTGTGGTCTTCCCCGCATCCGGGTGGGATATTATTGCAAATGTCCTGCGTTTTGTTATCTCTTCCTTTAAGCTGCTCAAAATATATTCTCTCCCCCAAGCACTTCTTCACTGATCCCAAGATACCCAGTCACCGTCTTGGCTATGTCCGCATAGGTCTTTCTGGTGTGGATATTTTCCGGCTTTACATTCTTGCCGTATATCAGAAGCGGCACATATTCCCTTGTGTGGTCGGTGGTCTCTAAATATCCCGGGTCGCAGCCGTGGTCGGCAGTAAGGATAAGGATGTCCTCATCCCTCATAAGCGACATTATCTCCGGCAGCTTTTTATCAAACACGGTGAGCGCCTTTGCATACCCGTCTATATCTCTTCTGTGCCCGTAGAGCATGTCATAGTCCACCAGATTTACAAAGAGCAGACCGTTAAAGTCCTTCTTAAGATAGTCTATGGTCTTCTCGATCCCGTCCTCATTCCCGGAGGAATATACAAAGTCTGTCAGACCCCGTCCTGCAAATATATCATGTATCTTGCCTACTCCTATGGTGTCGAAGCCATTTCGCTTTAAGACATCCAGCATAGTATCCGACGTGGGTTCGAGGGAAAAGTCGTGCCTGTTGCTGGTCCTGACATAATTGCCCTTCTCCCCGACAAAGGGTCTGGCTATGACCCTGCCTACTCCGTATTTTCCCTTGAGTATGCGCCTTGCTATCCGGCAGTATCTATATAGCTCCTCGACCGGAACCACATCCTCATGGGCTGCTATCTGGAATACGCTGTCCGCCGAGGTATAGACAATGAGGTCTCCTGTTTTTACATGCTCATAGCCATACTCCTTTATTACCTCCGTTCCGGAATACGGCATATTGCAAAGTACGTCCCTGCCTGTCTTTTCCGTAAACGGCTTTAAGACCTCATCCGGAAATCCGTTTGGAAAGGTGGGAAGCGGCTCGGGAGTAATGAGTCCGGCTATTTCCCAGTGCCCTATCGTGGTGTCCTTGCCCTTGGAGCTCTCCGCGCACTTACCGTAAACGGCGGTGGGCTCATCGACTCCCTCGCCGCAGCCGATATCGTCAATATTGAAAAGCCCCATCGCCCGCATATTGGAAATATCGAGATATTCACTTTTCGTGCAGCTCCTTAAGGTGTTGACTCCCACATCTCCGAAATCGGGACTGTCAGGCATCTCTCCGACTCCAAAGCTGTCCAGCACGATAACCGTTACTCTCTTATCAGCCACTTTTCTCCTCCATTATATCGAACATTTGTTCTTATTGCAACCACTACATATTGGTGTCCGCAGCGTTATGTCACCATACCACATAGGCGGTCGCATATGTAAGACCTGCGCCAAAACCGCATAAAATATACTTTTCTCCGGGCTTTAAAAGCCCCTTTTCGTTATATTGATCCATTATAGTCGGTATGCTTGCAGCCGATATATTCCCGACCTCGCTCATATTGCTGGGGAATTTTTCCATTGGCTGGTGCAGGAACTTGGCAACGGCTTCAAGTATCCTGTAATTTGCCTGGTGCAAAAAGAATTTGTCGATCTCGTCCACGGCCACGCCCAGCGGCTTTAATATTTCGTTGATACTTTCGGGTACTTTTCTGCAGGCAAACTTAAATACCGCCTGTCCGTCCATAAATGTGTAGTAATCCGCCGGAGGATCGATATGCGTCCATGGGTTGTCCAGCGGTCTTCCACCAGCAGTTATAGCCTCGCACATATTTCCATCTGAATCCGCCGTTATGCCGAGGACACCGTGCTCCTCATCCTCCGAAGCTCCGAGGATGAAGGCTCCCGCCCCGTCTCCAAAAAGCACCGAGGTTCTTCTGTCCGTCCAGTCCATCATCTTGGAAAGAGCCTCCGCTCCGATGACAAGAGCATATTTAACCTTTCCCGTCTTTATGTAGGAATCCGCCATATCCATCGAATATATACAGCCGGCGCAGCCTATGTTCACCTCTATGCATCTTGCCTTCAAGGCTCCGATCGCCTTTTGTACCTGGCAGGCGGTGTTCGGATAGCAATAGTCCGGCGATACCGTAGATACTATTATCAAGCCTATCTCACTGCCGTCCATTCCCGCTTTCTTAAGGGCGTCCTTCGCCGCCTCTATGGAAAGGGACGAGGTTGTTTCATTGACGCAGATATGTCTGGTCACTATACCCGTCCTCTGTCTTATCCACTCGTCGGAAGTATCCATGATCTCTGACAGGTCGTCATTTGTTACAATCTTTTCAGGCAAAGCATGTCCTGTTGATATAATTTTGGTTATCATAATCTCTCCTGTACTTCTGCCCCATCATGTTATCGAGCTTTCCTTAGAATTTTCTGAATCTGTTGTATCTTTGCTCTACCAGCTCGCTTCCGGACATTGCAGAGTATTTTTTGATAAAGCCCTCTATATTCTTTTTCATGAAACGCCCTATCCTGTAGATCGTCTCATCCGATGCTCCGCCGTACTCGGGTATTATCTGCTCTATGACCTTAAGGCGCTGAAGGTCCTGTGCGGTTATGCACATAACCTGTGCCGCCTCCTCAGCCCTGGTCGAATCCTTCCAAAGTATCGAAGCGAAGCCCTCAGGCGACAGTATCGAGTAGGTCGCATTCTCCATCATCCAGACCTCGTTCCCCACGGCAAGCGCAAGTGCTCCCCCGCTTCCTCCTTCGCCTACCATAAGAGCAAGAACCGGAACCTTAAGGGCTGACATCTCATACAGGTTTCTCGCTATGGCCTCGCCCTGCCCGTTCTCCTCCGCCTCTATTCCCGGAAAAGCTCCCGGAGTATTTACAAATGTAATTACCGGACGGTTAAACTTCTCCGCCTGCTTCATGAGGCGAAGAGCCTTTCTGTAGCCTTCCGGTGAGGGCATTCCGAAATTGCGCTTCTTGCACTCTGCCATATCGTGTCCCTTTTCGATGCCTATGACAGTGACCGGCTTTCCGTTTAAATATGCCAGACCTCCGACTATACACCTGTCGTCGCTGAAATACCTGTCTCCATGCAGCTCTATGAACTCGTCGAAAATCTCCGAAATATATGCAAGCACTGACGGTCTTGCAAGGGAACGTACCGCGTGAACCTTTTCCCATGCGCTTAGGGGCTCCGTTTCCTTATCTTCGGCGACAAGGGAAAAATCGGTCATCTCTTCTTCCTTTTCAGGACTGAAATCGGTATTTTTATTTAACTTGATAAGCTGATAAAGGGTAGTCTTTAAATTCTCCCTTTCAACTATGGCATCCACAAAGCCGTGCTTCCTTAAAAATTCCGCCTTCTGGAAGCCCTCGGGAAGCCTCTGACCTATAGTCTGCTCTATGACCCTGGGTCCGGCAAAGCCTATAAGTGCCCCGGGCTCGGCAAGGATAATGTCTCCAAGCATCGCAAAGCTGGCTGTAACTCCTCCTGTAGTAGGGTCGGTCAGGACCGGAATATACAGCAGCCCTGCATCCGAATGTCTCTTGGCAGCCGCCGCCGTCTTCTCCATCTGCATAAGGGATATGATCCCCTCCTGCATACGTGCGCCTCCGGAGCAGACAAAGATCACGACGGGAAGCTTCTCCTCGGTAGCCTTCTCAAAGGCTCCCGCTATCCTCTCTCCGACAACGTGCCCCATCGAGCTCATCATAAAACGGGCATCGCAGATGCCTAAGACCACTCTTTCACCGAAAATCTCACACTCTCCCACGCTTACCGCCTCGGTAAGTCCGGTCTTCTCCCTGGCACGTTCCAGCTTCTCCTCATAACCCTCGAAATCCAGAGGATTGGCTGTGGCATTTTCCTCGAACCAGGGCTTGAAGGTTTTGGGATCCGCCACCATCTTTATGCGGTTTTTTGTACGGACTCTGTAATAGTAGCCGCAGTAGGTACAGATATAGTTATTGGCTACCACGTCCGGTCTCTCCGCCCTTCTCCCGCAGGAAGGACATACTATATAATCAGGCGCCTCCTTATTGGAATCGCTCTTAAAAAACAAATCAGCAAACTTCATATCAAATTTACTCCTCCGCTTTTCCTATCGCAAAGGTCAGCTCTGCCTGAGCCGCCACTTTTCCATCCACATAGGCGGTTGCATTGCCTATGCCTATGGGTCCTTTCAACGTAACTATCTCGGTTTTAAGCGTTAGCACGTCTCCCGGTACGACCTTATTCTTGAATTTGGCTTTGTTTATAGCTGCAAAATATGCCGTGCGTCCCTTGAAATCAGGCGAGCTTAAGATCGCCACGGCTCCTGTCTGTGCCAGTGCCTCGATTATAAGCACCCCCGGCATAACGGGCTCTCCGGGAAAATGTCCTGCAAAAAAGGGCTCGTTATAGCTGACACATTTCTTTCCTACCGCCATCTTTCCCACTTCCAGCTCCTCGATGGTATCTACGAGCATAAAGGGCTGGCGGTGGGGTATTATCTCCATTATTTCCTTAGCAGTCATTATCGACATTTTATTCTTCTTCCTCAATCCTCAAATTTTTTTACCAGCAAAGAAGCATTGTGTCCGCCGAAGCCCAGTGAATTTGAAAGGGCGTACCTTACCTCCATGCTGCAGGGCTCCTTGCAGTAGTCCAGATCCATCTCTTCGTCAGGCGTAGTATAGCCTAAGGTCTGGTGCACATAGCCCTCTTCTATCTCCTTGACGCAGGTGATGAACTCCACCGCTCCCGCTCCTCCCAGGAGGTGTCCTATCATGGACTTCGTGGAATTTATCTTCATATCATATGCATGGTCGCCGAAAAGATTCTTTATGGCCCTTGTTTCAAAAAGGTCATTATGATGGGTTCCGGTTCCGTGAGCATTGATATACTTTATTTCATTTTTATCTATCCCGGCTTCCTTTATGGCATTCTCCATCGCCTTCGCGGCTCCCGAGCCGTCGTCTATCGGAGAGGTTATATGGAATGCGTCGGAGGAACCGCCGTAGCCTACGAGCTCCGCATATATCTTAGCTCCCCTCTTTTTAGCGTGCTCCAGCTCCTCCAGGACTACGATGCCCGCGCCCTCGCCCATTATAAAGCCGCTGCGGTTCTTATCGAAGGGCAGTGAACACCTGTCGGGGTTCTCCTCGCTCGATACCGCTGTAAGCTGGGCGAAGCCTGCAAGTGAAAGAGGCGTTACCGAATGTTCACAGCCTCCGGCAAACATGACCTCGCAGTCCCCCGCCTGTATCGAACGGAAGCCCTCTCCTATGGAATTGCTTCCCGTTGCACAGGCTGTGACCACATTTATGCTCTTGCCCCTGAAGCCATAGGCTATCGCCACATTTCCCGCTGCCATATTTGTGATCATCATGGGTATGAACAGCGGATTTACCGCCCTGGGTCCCTTTGCCGCATAGTGCGCCGCCTCGCTTTCCAGCAGAGCCATAGAGCCTATGCCGCTGCCTATGCTGGTGCCTACATTGAAGGGATCCTCCTTTTCCATATCTATCCCGGAATCCTCCAGAGCCTCTTTGGCAGCCGCGACGGCTATCTGGCAGAAAGGCGCCATCCTTCTGGCTGCCTTTGCATCCATATAGTTCTTCGGATCGAAGCCCTTGATCTCGGCGGCATTCTTGCACTTAAACTGCTCCGGATCAAACCTTGAAATAGGGGCAAATCCATGCTTTCCGGCCTTTACCGAAGCCCAGAACTCCTGGACGCTAAGGCCTATGGGGGTAATGGCTCCCATACCTGTTACTACAACTCTTTTCATAATCTACTCCTCCTGGTATAAAAAGCACAAAATGCTTGAAAAGACATCAACAATACGTGGCGGCTCTTAGGATCTGCGCCTAATGCATACCTCCGTTTACCTCTATTACCTGTCCTGTTATATATTCTGCCTTATCGGAAGCAAGAAAGGCAACTGTATTTGCTATATCCTCGACGCTCCCCCCTCTTCCGGCGGGTATCTGCGCCATTATCCCCTCTCTTGCCTTATCGCTTAATGCCTCCGTCATCTGGGTATCTACATAACCCGGAGCCACCGCATTTACCGTTATACCCTTCCTCGCAAGCTCCTTCGCCACGGAACGGGTAAGCCCTATGACTCCCGCCTTTGAAGCCGAATAATTAGCCTGTCCGGCATTTCCCATGACCCCGGATATCGAAGCTATATTTATTATCCTGCCCCACCTGTTCTTCAGCATGTACTTAGAAAAATGCCTTACTGTATTAAAGGTTCCCTTAAGGTTGGTATTTATTACCGCGTCAAAGTCCTCCTCCTTCATTCCGATGATGAGGTTGTCTTTGGTTATGCCCGCGTTGTTTACGAGGATATCCATGTGCCCCAGCCTCTTTATTATATCTGCGGCGCAGTCCTCCACCTCTTTGAAATCAGCTACGTCAAACTTTAAACATTCGGCATCGCCGCCCTCTTTTTTGATAAGCTCGACACACTCCTTTGCCGCCTCGTCTGAATGTGCATAGTTTACAATGACATAGCAGCCTTCCCTGGCAAGCTCAATGGCGCACTGGCGCCCTATGCCCCGTCCTGCTCCTGTTACCAGAGCCACTCTTTTTTCCATAAAATCTCCTCCTGACCTAAAAACTCCTTCTGCTCTCAGCCAATACCGCGGATCGCTTCCAGCTTTTCCTTAAAGTCCTCGTACTTTTCTATATTGATGGTCTTAAGCTCCCTGTCTATACGCTTATTGAAGCCGGCAAGGGTTTTCCCCGGTCCGATCTCCACAAAGGCGGAAACTCCCTCACTCCTAAGGTATTCCACGCTCTCAGTCCAGCGAACCGAGCCCGTGAGCTGCTTTATTAAAAGAGGCTTGATATCCTCAGCCTTTGTTACAGGAGAGGCGGTAAAATTAGCGATATACGGTATCTTCGGCTCGCTGACCTTAACCTCCTCAAGAGCCGCCTTAAGCTTATCCGCAGCCCCCGACATCAGCTCGCTGTGGAAGGGTCCGCTGACCTTAAGCGGTACTATCTTCTTTACCCCTTTTCCTGCCAGTATCTTAGAAGCCTGCGCTACAGCCTTCTCCTCGCCGGTTATGACTATCTGTCCCGGGCAGTTATAGTTTGCGACAGAGACTATTCCCTCAGCCTTTTCGCAGGCTTCCTCTATATCCGAAACCTCCGCCCCAAGCACCGCGCTCATGGCTCCTCCCGTGGGATATGCCTCCTGCATGGCTATTCCCCTTAAGCGTATGAGCTTAAAGGCATCATACATTTCAATAGCCCCTGCTGCCGTTATCGCAGAATACTCTCCCAGAGAATGTCCGGCGCTAAAGGCTGCCTCCACTCCCTCTGCCTTAAGCGCTTCGAGCAGGGCGACCTCCGTAGCCATGACGGCTATCTGTGTAAATTCCGTCTTGTTTATATCCTCATTCTCCTCGAAAATAAGCTTCGGTATATCTACTCCCGAAGCGTCGGCTGCGGTCTCGAAGGCAGCCTTTGACTCGGGAACATTGTCATAAAAGTCCCTTCCCATGCCTATGTACTGTGAACCCTGTCCGGGAAAAACAAATGCAAGCTTACTCATCATCGCTCCTTTTTTAATATATCGTGTAATATCCGTGCCGTTTAAATACCGCTTATTTCCATCCCCTGTTTAAGAGGGCTTCCGCCTCGCTGGTAACATCCTTTATGATATCCTCGCAGCTCTTTATATCCTTTATCATTCCGGATATCTGCCCCGCCATAACAGAGCCGTTCATTACGTCGCCGTCCATAACGGCGCTCCTTAAGCCTCCAAGGGTGAGCTGCTCGAGCTCCTCGAAGGAGGCTCCCTCACTCTCAAGCTGCAGATACTTTTTAGTCATCTTGTTCCTTAAGGTCCTTATCGGATGCCCCGTGGAATTTCCAGTTATTACAGAATCTATATCGCTTGCCTTTACTATCTTTTCCTTATATGCATCGTGGGCGATGGCCTCCTTTGAAGCCACGAAACGGGTTCCCATCTGAACCGCCTCAGCCCCCAGCATAAAGGCTGCCGCCATTCCTCTTCCGTCAGCTATACCCCCGGCTCCGATGACAGGTACCTTTACCGCATCCACTACCTGGGGAAGGAGCGACATTGTCGTGGTAGAGCCTATATGTCCGCCTGACTCCATTCCCTCCGCTATTATGCCGTCCACACCGAGACGCTCAAGCATTACAGCCATTGCGACGCTGGCTACTACGGGAATGACCTTTACTCCCGCCTCCTTCCATGCCGGTATGAACTTGGAAGGATTACCTGCTCCGGTGGTAACTACCTTGACTCCCTCTTCTATTACGATCTTTGCCACCTCGTGGGCATTGGGATTTAAGAGCATGATGTTTACCGCAAAGGGCTTATCGGTGATCTTTTTTACCTCCCTTATCTGCTCTAATACGACCTCCGGCGGAGCCGAAGCTGCTCCGAGTATTCCAAGTCCTCCGGCCTTGGATACCGCAGCCGCAAGATGATATTCTCCTATCCATGCCATTCCGCCCTGAAAAATGGGATATTCTATCCCCAGTGCCTCTGTTACCCTTGTTTTCATAATTCTCCTTTCCTGTTAAGAAGTCTTCTTATACCGTTTTCCTCGGCATCGTGCCAGTGCATCTTATCTCTTTGGTATTCCTCGTTTATCCTGTCTACTGCCTGCCGTCTCCCCTCCTCGCTGAACTCAAAATAAAAATCCCTTATGCTGTCCGGGTCGGCGGTCTCATAGGAGAGGGGTTCGTCCCACAGGGAAAGCCTGAATCTGGTCTTTGCCTCCTTCTCCTCTTCCCCGGTCTCTTCCTTGACCTCATCCATTGCGAGTCTGAAACGCATCCCCCTTAAGGAGCCGAAAAAGGGAGCTCCCTTTTTATAAAAATTGATATTCAGGACGCTTTCGTAAGAGACGCACTCCCTGTCCGGCGGTATTATGGTTATGCCTTCAGGAAGCTTCGCTTCTTCTTTAGCCATTGGTCTTAGTCCTCTTTAGCTTCCTCGACAATGGCGATATGCACGTCGTCAAGCTGCTTTTTGTCCACCCTCGACGGCGCTCCCATCATAAGATCCTGCGCATTCTTGTTCATCGGGAAGGGTATTATCTCCCTTATGGAGGACTCTCCGGCTATCAGCATGACCATCCTGTCCACGCCGGGAGCTATACCCGCGTGGGGCGGTGCCCCGTAGCAGAAAGCATTGTACATCGCAGGGAATTTTGCCTTAACATCCTCCTCCCCGAGTCCGACCTTCTTAAATGCCTCCACCATGATCTCCGGATCGTGGTTTCTTACCGCACCGCTGGAGAGCTCTACTCCGTTGCAGACAAGGTCATACTGGTATGCAAGTATTTGAAGAGGCTCGGTGTTCTTTAAAGCCTCCATGCCCCCTTGCGGCATTGAGAAGGGATTGTGGCAAAATTCCAGTTCTCCGGATTCCTCTCCGATCTCATACATCGGAAAGTCCACTATCCAGCAAAATTCGTCGGTTTCTTTATTAAAATGTCCCTGTGCAAGAGGGGCGGCTGTCTTTATAAGAACTCCGGCGCATTTCTGGGCGCTCCTTAAATCCCCGGCGGTAAGACCCACAAAATCCCCGCTCTGTAAGCCCAGCTTTGAAATTAACTCGTCGTGCTTTTCGGCAAGGAACTTGGAGACTCCTCCTGTAAAGCTCATATCCTCGCCCACCTTGAACCAGTATGCCTTAAGAGCGCTTACGACCTCTACGTCGGCTAACATCTTGTCCACCACCTTGCGGGAGGCGTTAAAGCCCGTTATCTTAACCGCCTTTATCGTATTGCCTTCAGCAAAGGGCTCAAAGCCGCAGCCGGCAAGCACATCCGTTACATCCTCCGCCACAAGGTCTATCCTTAGATCGGGCTTATCGGTTCCGTACTTCTCCAGCGCATCCAGATATTTTATCCTCTTAAAGGGCGCCTTTGAAGCGCTCCTGTATACTCCGTATTTTGCAAAGATATCCGGAAGGACTCTCTCCAGCACATTAAATACATCCTCCTGGGAGGCAAATGCCATCTCCATATCCAGCTGGTAAAATTCTCCGGGCGAGCGGTCGGCACGGGCATCCTCATCCCTGAAGCAGGGAGCTATCTGGAAATATCTGTCAAATCCCGCCGTCATAAGTATCTGCTTAAACTGCTGGGGCGCCTGGGGAAGCGCATAGAACTCCCCTGCATGAAGCCTTGAAGGCACAAGGTAATCCCTTGCCCCCTCGGGAGAGGAGCTCGTAAGTATGGGGGTCGTTATCTCCATAAAGCCCTCATTTTCCATGGCACGGCGCAGGTCGGATATTATCCTGCTTCGAAGCACTATCCTGTCCTTTACGGCAGGGTTCCTAAGATCCAGATACCTGTATTTTAACCTAGTGTTCTCATCCGCCTCTTTGGAGCGGTTTATCTCAAACGGCAGCTCGTTGTAGATACATTTTCCGAGCACCTTTATCTCCAGGGGCAAAACCTCTATCTCCCCCGTAGGCAGATCAGGGTTTTTGCTGGAGCGCTCACGCACCGTTCCCGTTACCTGTATCGTGGTCTCCGTATTTAAACCGTCCACAACAGCCATCATCTCCTCTGTCTCAATGACAACCTGTGTCGTCCCGTAAAAATCCCTTAAGATAAGGAAGCCTAAGGTTTTGCTGACCTTTCTGATATTCTCAAACCAGCCGCAAAGCGTTACCTCCTGACCTGCGTTATCGAGCCTCAATTCATTGCAATTATGGGTTCTGGACTGAAACATTTTTTCATTTTCTCCTCTGTTTATCTTGATTTCACGTATCTAAGCTTTAGGGCGTCACCTGCGGTTTTGCAAGTGACTGTCCTGAATAGTTACGATTTCACTTCATATAGCTGTCGGCATAGAAGTCCCTTATCTCGGTGTAGCCCTGCTCAGCTAAGGAATCCTTCTGGAATTTTTTATTTTTCTTCATCTTAGCCAAAAGCACCTGATTTCCCTCGCGCCTAAGCTCCATTGCCTCCTTGACCGCTCCCGCCATCTGCTGCGGGCTTAAGCCTTTATCGAGCAGGAAGGCAAGCTTCTCTCCCTTTGAGGGAACCTTAAAATCCCTTTCCATAAGCATCGTGATTATCCTCTCAAAGCCGATGGAAAAGCCGCAGGCAGGAGTGGGATTTCCCGAAAATTTCCCTATCATTTCGTCGTATCTTCCCCCTCCTGCGATGGAAGAGCCGAACTCGGCTATCGTTATCTCAAATATAGTCCCTGTATAATAAGACATCCCCCTAACGAGGACAGGGTCAAAGCTTATGGAAAAGCCTCCGCTGCCGGCGGACTCCACCGAATTTATTATAGTGCTTAAGGAGGTAAGGACGCCGGGGTCTAAGTATTCTCCAAGGGTTGCAGCAATTCTTTCAAGATCCTTAAGGCTTCCGTCTCCCTCCTTGAAAAGCCCCATGCACTTTTGAACCGCCTCCGCGGTGAAGCCTGCTTTTTCAAGCTCTTCCCTTACTCCGTCATCGCCTATCTTATCCAGCTTGTCAAGGATGATAAACGCTTCGTCATATTTATCCCTGTCAAAGCCGCTGTAGGCTGCCATAGCCGTCAGCAGCCGTCTGTCAGAGATGCGGACCGTAAAGTCCTTAAAATCCAGCTCCTTTAAAAGCGTGGTAGTCGCAAGTATAAGCTCTATCTCCGCAAGGGCACTCTCTTCGCCGAGTATGTCTATATCGCACTGTACAAACTGTCTGAAGCGCCCTCTCTGGGGACGGTCCGCCCGGAATACGTTGCCGGTATGAAGAGCCATGAAGGGCTGGGGAAGCTCCCCTGCATTGTTCGCATAAAACCGGGAGAGCGGTACGGTAAGGTCGTAGCGCAGTCCGGAATCGGCAAGGTCGGCTTCGCTCTTTGCCTCGTCGAGCTTTAGCTTTTCTCCTCTCTTTAATATCCTGAATATGAGCTTTTCATTTTCTCCGCCCTGATCGGAGCTTAGGTTTTCTATGTGCTCCACCACCGGGGCTTCGATCTGGGTAAAGCCGAAGAGGGAGTAGACCTTACGAACCTTTTCCAAAACGTAGTTTCTTATCTCCATCTCCCTGGGAAGTATATCCTTCATTCCCGTAACGGGTTTCTTCTTCATTGCCATTGCTTACTTATCCTTCCGCGCGCAAGCGCTTTTTGCACTTTTTAGTTTAATACGGATTGCTTCGCTTCGCTCTCGCAATCCTACAAATATTCGCATATCGCGCCTTTGCTGACGCTCAGTCGCTTTTATGCTCATATTTGTGCGGATCCCAAAGTCATAAAAAAATACGCAAGCGATTTTTTATGACTTTTGTCTCCTTGTATTATATGTCGTCCGGGGGCAGATGCGTTTCGTGCCAGTTAAAGTACATGTTGTACCGCTTTTCATCCTTTATCGTGGTAAACCCGCCGTGTCCGGGATAAACCTCCACATCGTCGGGCAGATTTTTAAGCTTCGTATTGACCGAGACCAAAAGCTCCCTCATAGAGCCCGTAGGCAGGTCGGTCCGCCCCACCGAGCCCTCAAAAAGCGTATCTCCGCTGAGCAGCATCTTATTGCTCTCCAGATAATAGCAGCAGCTTCCCTTCGTATGTCCCGGAGTGAGGATGACCTTCCAGTGCATCCCTGCCACATCTATCTCATCCCCGTCGTCTAATAGGTGGTCCACAGCTATGGACATGGGTGCTCCGGTGCCGAAGCTCTCATCCGAGCAGTTTAGGTTTGCATCACTTAAAACCTCACTTTCCTCCCTCGCCGCATATACCGGAGCATGCGCCAGCTCATTAAAGCTCCTAAGACCAGTTATATGGTCGAAATGCCCGTGGGTTAAAAAGACCGCCACGCACTTATTCCCGCTGTTAACTATATTCTCGTATAAAAGCCGCCCTCTCTCCGCAGGATCCACCAGTATCGACTCCCTTGTGTCGGTATTGGTTATTATATACACATTTGTTTCTATGGGTCCTAAAACCATCCTCTTAAGATCTATCACTTTTTAAGTCCTTTCTATATCTATAACGCTGTCAACGTTCTTTAATTTATTGATAAGCGAATCCAGATCTCCCGTGGAATGAATACCGAAAGCCATGGATATCGTAGCCACTCCCTGCTTGTTCGTCCTGGAATTGATCGAAGAGATATCTATGTTGTATTCGGTAAATATTCTAGTTATGTCAACCAGCAGCCCGCTCCTGTTGTTTGCATAAATATTTATATCCGCGGTATATATCTCTCCCGTGGAATCCTTTCCGCTGTCCATCCACTCGGCTTCTATGAGTCTGTGCCTTTCTATCTCGGACATATTGATTATATTTATGCAGTCCGTCCTGTGTATCGAAACTCCCCTGCCCCTGGTCACAAAGCCTATGATCTCGTCTCCGGGCAGCGGAGAGCAGCATTTTGAAAATCTCACCGCAACGTCGGTTATTCCCTTTACAACTATGCCTCCGTTGGAGCCTCTGTGGCGGTAATGGTGCTTTTGTACCCCGTTTTCTATCTCCGCGATGACCTCATCGTCGGACAGGTTCTTCTTATGGTCGGCGGTGAAAGCCTCCACCATCCGGTTTACCACCTGCCCCTCCTTCAGGGCTCCATGACCGATGGCGGCATAGACGCTGTCCCAGTCCCTCAAACCGTATTTCTTCATGGCGGCTTCCATATAGCCGGTCTTCATGATATCCGTGGGGTCTATGGAGTGGGAACGTATATATTCGTTAAAGGCTTCCTTGCCCTTAAGAATGTTGTCCTCCTTTAATTCCTTTTTAAACCACTGGTTTATCTTTGTCCTTGCCTGGGGTGACTTGACTATGCTGAGCCAGTCCCGGCTGGGACCGTTGGAATTTTGGCTGGTGATTATCTCTATCCTGTCGCCGTTTTGTATCTTATAGTCAATGGTAACCAGCTTTCCATTGACCCTGGCTCCTATCATCCTGTTTCCTACCGCCGAATGTATCATATACGCAAAGTCCACTGGAGTGGAGCCTGCCGGAAGGTTTTTGACATCTCCTGTGGGGGTAAAGCAGTATACCGAATCGGAAAAGAGATCGAGGTCGCTCTTTATCAGCTGCATATACTCCTTGTTGTCCGACATGTCCCGCTGCCATTCCAGGATCTGTCGAAGCCAGCTAAGCTTTGCCTCCTCGCTCTCGTCAGGGTGCCTCCCGTCGGAAACCTCTTTATATTTCCAGTGGGCGGCGATACCGTATTCAGCGATCTTATGCATCTCATAGGTTCTTATCTGTATCTCAAAGGGCTGACCCCCCGGACCTATCAGGGTGGAATGCAGCGACTGGTATCTGTTGGGCTTTGGCATTGCAATATAGTCCTTAAAGCGCCCCGGTATGGGCTTATACAGCTCGTGCATGATCCCTAAGGCGGCATAGCAATCCTTTACGGTCTCCACCGTTATCCTTACCGCAAAGAGGTCATATATCTGGTCGATGGTCTTATTCTGGTTGACCATCTTTTTATATATCGAAAAGAAGTGCTTAACCCTTCCGGTCACCGATGCGTCGATATGGGCTTCCTCGATATTTTTCCTGACCTCCTCGACCACACCCTCTATAAA
>JAGBNT010000046.1 GCA_017634255.1 Lachnospiraceae bacterium | reverse complement strand
CGAATCCACGTATATCAGAGTGGCCAATGCCGGAAACTGATAATCCGTAGCTCTACCCAGATGCTTTCAGATACAAATAAAAATATTGTGGTGATTTTTGTTCAATTTACCTCTTGACAAAGGTCATTACATATCAGTGTACTGACGTGTTCAATTATGAATTTGTCAGTACACCAGTACAGCGTTTCACTATTATGCCGCCTTTTCTTCCTCCTGTGCATAGAGCTGCACTATAGCGTTATAAACGTTAATAGCTTCCGTAAATCTGTCTTGCACGTCCTCAAGGTTATAGAGCCCGTCGGCGTTTTTCTCAAGTCCCTCCAGAGATATCGGATATATGGCAGGAGGATTATCCATATCTAAAAGAGTAAGCCCTCGAAGCTGATCAGTAGTCTGGTAGATCATATCAATCGACATATATTCTTTGCCATCTTTTCCACGCCATTTTCCGAAAACGAGCTTGCAGCCTATAGGAGTCTTTTTTTCAATGGTATACGGCAGGGAGTAGTCCTCAGCCTGCAGAGCAGCCAGCACACTTCCCACATTAGAATCATGACCGCAAAGGAAGGTAAAGTCCCTGTAATTTACACTCATTTCGGAAAGAATCTCTTCCAGAAGCGGATGAGCCACATTGTATGCAGTCAGGGGTGACGTAAAAAGCACATCGACGTATACGTCCTTTATCTCGCTTATCATATCCCACTGCTCAGGAGTGAGTTCATGTCCGAAAGCTGCCTTTACCGGGTCGCTCTCTTCATAATATTGAAGGACAAGTGCATCGCTTATTGAGCAGGCTGTCTTAAGCGAGCCCTTCATAGCAGGCTCCGAGCCCGCCTCCAGCACAAGCTCCGTATCATCCGTCTTAAGATCACCCACTGTTTTGTCTTTATATGCTGCCGAGTCCTTCATATCAGTTACCTCGGTCAAAAGAGCGTAATTATCTTCAAGCCCGAGTACCTCTTTGGAGAAAAGTTCATTTACCTGATCCCGGATGTCGCTGTCATATGCATCCGACATAAAGGTAAGCTGAGGATTGAAGACCGGGTCCATGGTATCAAATTCCGTATGATACTCTACTGGAGCATTGGCAGTCGGCAGCAGTCCTGCCGAGAAGTATTCGGAGGTGGCGATAGTACGCTGCTTGGCATTTGCATAAAACCGGACAGCTCCGTTTGAGGGTCTGTAATTTTGAGGAAAGAGACCTTCGCTTTCAAGCCACTTCTTAAAATACTGACCCATAGTGGTTTCAAGGACTCCTCCCCTAAGGGAAAGCTCACTGGCATTGGAAGACCAGTTAAACCATTCGTGAGGGGTTATGGTTCCCAGCAGAGAATCGCCGCCGCTAAGAGGGGAGCGGATATTGTGGCGGCTTAAAACCACAACCTGCTCCAAAGAGTAACCCTCATGTGACAAAGAGCTGCGAAGCTCGGCTGGCTGCTCTGCTGAGTCTTCGGAAGAGACATTTTCAGATAAATTCTCCGCATTTGAGACCGCAGCCTCTCCGGTTTCCACACCCTCAAGGCTTTCAAGGCCCGGAATGCTTTTTGTAAGCTCCGCGATATCCGCTTCCGATAATCCGAGATTCGCCGCATCCTCATAGGTACAGCCGCCGGAAAGCATCAGCATGCAGACCGCAATAGCAGCGGCACAGATCTTTTTAAACAGTTTATTTCTCATAGTGTCCTCCTTTTATATAGAATTGCTTGTCCGGATCATGCTTAAGCTCATAGGTGTAGAGCTGCCTGTCCTTGTTATCAAGCCTTGTAAAGCCGAAGTCCTTAAGCAGATCTTTGACCATGGAATTTTTCGCAGAGGGTATGTATTCTCCTGCAAGGAGCTTCGCCCCCATCTCCCTGGCAGTCTCCACGACAAATTTAAGCGCCATATCCTCAACGCCTCTCTTTAATACGCGGCAGGACATGCACCAGGTATCGATAAAGCAGACCTTCTCATCGGATATTTCACTGTCCTGAACCAGCTTAAGGATGATGCACGATATTATTCCGTAGCCCGTGAATTTATCCTTTAGGGTCACATAGATGCAGCGTGTATTATCATCATTCATGAGCTCCGCTATCTCTGCACCGGTGTATCTCATAGTGCGGAGGTTGAACTGATTGGATTTATTGATAAGCTGGGCAAACCTGTCCTTTTCGGCATCGCCCACAAAGCCACATTCCCCTTCCATTTCCAGCGCCTTGAGGTACTCGTTATAGTCTACAAAGCTGCTCTGGAGAGCCTCGCGTTTATTATTAGCTGAATAGGAATCCGCTCTTTTCCTGTCTTCCTCGGTTATCTCCGCCCATTCAAAGGGCGCTGCCTCATCGAGGGCGCGGATATATTTTTCCGGCTCCTCCGGCACATCTATAACCGTTACCTCCGGGCAGAACTGCCGTATTATCTCTCTTTCTGCAGGGTTGTCGTCGAAGAAGACCAGGCTGTCGATCCCGATATTTAACGCATCAGCGATCCTTTTCATATTGGAAGCCTTATCCTCCCAGTTTGCCACAAAACAGGCTATATCATCGAGCTTAAGCAGCATGTCCGGATTTTTTAAAAATGGCTCTTTTGCGACCTCTTCATCGTTTTTGGAATTAACAGCAAGGATGACCCCGCGATTTTTAAGCATCAGAACGTAATTTTGGAAAGCCCTGTATGCTTCTCCTAGAGCCTCATTGGGATCAACGTTAATGCCAAGGGCTCCATCGTCTCCTACAACTCCGCCCCAAAGCGTATTGTCGAGATCCAGCACAAGACATTTATTCGTATGGACGGTCAGCGCATAGAGCATCCGGGTAATATCGTCGGCGGCGAGACCGAACCAGTCCATGGCAAAGCCCTGCTTCGTAAGGAAGTAGGAGCCCTCGTCAAACCACCTTTCCTTCCCGACGAAGGAGGAGAGGTATTCCATATCGACGATATGGACATTGGATGGATGGCACTCTGTAAGCTCCAAGTTTATCCGTCTCATGGATGAAAGATAAGAGTTCCCGTAGGCAGCCTCCAGCTGCCCGAAGGGTCTTGTGAGAGGAAGGGCAAAATTGCTCTGCAATATCGTTACACCGTTTATGGCATCCAGGTGAGTCCACAGATTTTTAAGATAGTCCACGGTTTCCTTTACGCAGTTTTCAGAATATTGAATGTCGGTATAACGCATCAGCAGGAGCACGATATCCGGCTTAAAGCTGTAAAGCTCAGAGCCCTCGTCGAGCACAGCCATGTTGATGCCGCCATATTCCCCCTCGAATATCTCGGCTGAGATCCCGGCATTGTCCAGGAAGAGATTTAATATAAGGGCAAAGTGCTGTATTGAATACGAGGACAAAAGAGCTACCTTAAGCTTCTTTCCTTTGCTTCCCGCAAGGCTTGATCCTGGATCCTTCCTTAGCTTTTTTGCCCTTTTTAAAAGCTCCGTTACCGGTTTATTTCTTAAACTTTCCATGCATCATACTCCCAAATCCGACCGGCTCTCCGGCTCCTCTGCTTCTTTTTCTGACTTGATCCTGACCCTTAGCTCCTTAAAAAAGCTGCTTAAAAGCTGCTGACATTCCTCGCCAAGAACCCCGCTTAGCGTTTCGACCTGATGGTTAAACCTGCTCTCATCCAGGATATTTAAGATCGAACCCGCACATCCGGACTTCGGAGACATTGCTCCAATGACGCAGCGCTTGATACGTGACTGTACTATGGCGCCCGCACACATCGGACAGGGCTCCAATGTAATATAGATGGTACAGTCCTCGAGCCTCCAGTCCCCCATGACCCTGGCGGCCTTCCTTATGGCGAAGAGCTCCGCATGAGCAAGGGTGCTTTTATCGGTATTCCGCCTGTTATATCCCCGGCCTATTATCCTGCCTTCATAAACAATGACACAGCCTATCGGAGACTCCCCCATCTTATAAGCTTTCCGCGCCTGTTTCAGAGCCTCTTTCATGTATCTTTCGTCCTCAGTCAACACCGCGAAGCTCCACCTTTTCAATCGTTTCAGACAGAATATCCCTGCACCGCTTAAGTGTATCTATATCCGGTGCAGACAGACCGCTTTTCAGTACATTGTCCCCGTCTTTAAACCTCTGTATATAGTATTTTCCTGCTCCGCTGAGCCATTGGGAAATATTTTTTGCAGCAGCTTCATCGAAATACCCCTTGACTGCCGTGGTTCGAAATTCATAATCCACACCGCTTTGCATGATGAGCTTTGCCGAAAGCTCAATGCGTGATATATCTAAATCCGTCATCCCTGCTATTTTTGCGTAGCCTTCTTTATCGGATTTTATATCCATGGCAAACATGTCCGCGAGCCGCTTATCCATGATCTCTCTTAGGATTTCCGGTCTGTATCCGTTGGTGTCCAGCTTGACGGCTATGCCGGTTTTTTTCACTCGCTCCATAAACGGAATGAGCCCGGGCTCCAGGGTTGGTTCTCCACCTGTAATACAGATGCCCTCCAGTATACCCTTTCGTTTATGGATGTATTCAAATATCTCCTCCTCAGGAATTTCAGGCTCTTTGTCAGGAGCTAATACCAGCCCGGCATTCTGGCAGAACACGCATTTAAAGTTACAGCCCCCCGTAAACACAGTGGACGCCACTTTCCCGGGGAAATCCAATAATGTAGTTTTGTTAAAGCCCCTTATTATCAATATTTTTCCTCAACCTTTGCGCATTTTCAAATATGTTAAGACCATTATAGCGATCTTGAGAGTAAGGGCATCGTCAAATTCCCTTATATCAAGACCTGTCGCCTTTTCAATCTTTTCTATCCTGTACATCAGCGTATTCCTGTGAATATAGAGCTTTCTTGAGGTCTCTGAGACATTGAGGTTATTTCCAAGAAAGGTATTGATAGTAGAGAGCGTTTCCTCATCCAGAGAATCCGGTATCTCCTCTCCGAATATCTCATGCAGGAACATTTCACACAGGTTTACAGGCAGCTGATATATGAGCCTGCCTATGCCCAGGGAGCCATATGAGAAAATATTTTTGTCCATATAAAAGAGCTTACCCACTGCTATGGTAAGACAGGCCTCTTTATAGGAACGGGATATCTGTGAGATTTCCTCGGTAATGCCTCCAGAAGCTACACGAACACTCAGCATTGCTTCGGTTTCCATTATATCCACCAACATTCCTGCCGTCTCGTCTATCTCCTGGCGCCAGTCTCCGGAATTAAGCTCCTTTATAAGTACGACCTGGTCTTTATCCACAGAGGTTATCAGGTCTTCGCTGCTGGCTGCAAAGAGGCTGGTCAAAACCCTCAGGGTTTCGGAAGCACTGCCGTCCCCGTGTTTTACCGGCTCTATCACAAAAGCGGCTCTCGCGGCCTTTTCCTTGATATGGAGCTGCCTCGACCTGTTATATATGTCTACCGTGAGCAGATTGTCCGTAAGGAGATTTTGCAGAAATGAATTTTTATCCAGATTTTCGCTGTACGCCTCCAAAAGAGCGGATAGTTCGCTTAAGGCTATCCTTCCTATCATGCGGCTTTTTTCCACATCTCCGGCGCTGATGATCACAAAGGCAAGGCTGCCGTCGTTTTCCAGTCTGAAATAAAATTTATCTGCAATGCTGCTGGAAACGGCTCCGCTGTCAATGAAGGAGCGGATGCTTACCGGAGAAATATCCTCTTTTATAGTACCTGCAACTATACTTCCGTCAGCCTGCGCCACCGCAATATCTACTCCGGATATCCCGGTAAGGTCGTCAATACATTTCTGGATGGTTTTTCCGGTTATCATAGCGTCCCCCTAACGTATTCTTACGGTAATCATAGCATTTACAGGTATGGCACTTCAAGTGTGACCGTCAGAAAACGAGCAGGGCGGATGAGCTCACAACCCTGCTCGTTTTATATTGTTTTACTCAATTCTTTGCCTGTGCGGCACGATCTGCGATTACAGTAAAGTGTTATAAAGCTCCTTTACCGTAGGATATATCTGTTTGAATTTGTTATAAGCCTCTTCGTAGCGCTTTGTTATCTCCGGATCAGGCTCTACTGTTGAAGAGATCTTTACTATCTTTGATGCAGCTTCCTCAACCGAGCTGTACTCTCCGCAGGCAACCGCTGCCAGCATAGCTCCGCCCATGGAAGGTCCCTGCTCGTTTTCAGGAACGTCAACGCTGATACCGAGCACGTTTGCCATAACCTTCTTGGGAAGTTCTCCCTTCGATCCGCCTCCGACGATCTTCGTTCTGTCGATCTTTATACCCAGAGACTTTGCCACCTCAAACGAATCCCTTATGCCGAAAGAAACACCCTCTACTACCGACTGTATCATATCCGTCCTGGAGGTATCCATGCTCATGCCGATAAACATACCCCTTGCGTTGGGATTATTGTGGGGCGAACGCTCTCCCATGAGGTAGGGCAGGAAATATACCTTGTTGTTTCCCAGCATATCGTCCTTTATAGCCCCCTCCATTCCCTTGTAATCCTTGGATTCAAGGATGTGCTCATAGAACCAGTTCTTACAGCTGGCAGCTGAGAGCATGCATCCCATCAAATGGTAATGCCCGTCGGCATGGGCGAAAGCGTGAAGCGAATTGAAACGGTCTACACGGAAATCGTTGCTGGATATAAAGATGGTGCCCGAGGTTCCAAGGGAGATATTGCACATTCCATCTCCCACCGTTCCGGTTCCAACCGCTGCTGCCGCATTGTCTCCGGCTCCCGCCGCGACCTTCACCGACGCAGAAAGCCCCAGCTCCTCGGCAACCTCCGGCTTTAAGGTTCCTACGGTCTCATAGCTTTCGAATATCTTTGCCAGCCTGTCCTCGGAAATGCCGCATATATCGCACATTTCCTTTGACCACTTCTTATTCTTAACGTCGAACAAAAGCATACCCGAAGCATCTGAAACATCTGTACAATGCACCCCTGTCATCATATATGCAATATAGTCCTTCGGGAGCATTATCTTCTCGATACGCTTGAAGTTGTCCGGCTCATTTTCCTTCATCCATAATATCTTCGGGGCGGTAAAGCCGGCAAAAGCTATATTGGCACAGTACTGGGACAGTTTGTCTTTTCCTATTACATTATTTAAATACTCTGTCTCCTTGATGGTCCTGCCGTCATTCCACAAAATAGCAGGGCGGATAACCTTATCATCTTTATCCAGAACAACGAGTCCATGCATCTGTCCGCCGAACGAAATACCCGCTACCTTATCCTTGTCGACGTCCTTTATAAGCTCCCTTACTCCCTCCTTAACAGCCTTCCACCAATCTTCGGGATTTTGCTGCGACCATCCGGGATGAGGAAACTCAATGGGATAATCCTTTGATACAATATTTTCGATTTTTCCGCTGCTCTCCATTAAAAGCAGCTTTACTGCAGAAGTTCCAAGGTCAACTCCAATATAGAACATATGCATTCATCCCCCTGATATCAATTTGTTATTATTTTTTCTGTCTCTTTGTCAAATACATGTATCTTTTCCGTATCCATGACAAAGGTGCACTGGCTGCCTCTCTGGGCTGTTGTGCGGGGATCTACCCTCGCCGTCATTGGAAAGTCTCCAAGATCAAAATACAGGAATACTTCCGCTCCGAGAAGCTCATATACCTTTATTGTCGCATCGAAGCTTGCTTCTCTGGGAAGAGTATCCACCGCGATCTGTGAATCATATACATCCTCGGGACGAATGCCGAAAGTAACAGTCTTTCCTACATATCCTCCATCGATAAGCTTCTTCGACTTAGCAGGAGGAAGGGGGATCGAACGGTCTGCAACCTTCAAAAGCGCCGTATCTCCGTTCTTTTCAACAACCGCATCCAGGAAGTTCATCTGGGGTGAACCCATGAAGCCTGCAACAAAGAGGTTCTGCGGCTCATCGTACAGTTTCTGGGGTGTATCCACCTGCTGAACTACGCCTTTGTTCATAACTACGATACGTGTTCCGAGGGTCATGGCCTCTGTCTGGTCATGGGTAACATATATGATCGTGGTTCCGAGTCTCTGATGAAGCTTTGCTATCTCTATACGCATCTGTACACGAAGCTTTGCGTCCAGATTTGACAGCGGCTCGTCCATCAGGAATACCTTGGGATTCCGGACTATGGCACGTCCCATAGCCACACGCTGTCTCTGTCCTCCGGAAAGAGCCTTCGGCTTACGGTCTAAAAGCGAGGAAAGATCAAGTATCTTCGCCGCCTCCCGAACCTGCCTGTCTATCTCATCCTTCGGCACCTTTCTGAGCTTAAGACCGAAAGCCATGTTGTCGTAAACGGTCATATGCGGATAGAGCGCGTAATTCTGGAAAACCATGGCGATATCACGATCCTTGGGCTGCACGTCATTTACAAGCGTGCCGTCGATACGAAGCTCACCGGAGGAAATCTCCTCGAGACCTGCCACCATACGAAGTGTTGTAGATTTTCCGCAGCCGGAGGGACCTACAAAGATGATAAATTCCTTATCCTCGATCTCAAGGTTGAAGTCCTTAACCGCTTCAACGCCGCTTGGATAAACCTTACAAATGTTTTTTAATGAAAGACTGGACATAACTACCTCCTAAAATGATAACAACAAAACTGTTGCGATTATAGCATTTGCCTGGAGGGCTTACCATGACATGACTGCCTAAATTTTTCAGGAGATCGTTATACACTTTTTATATGAGCTGGATATTTACCTTATATAAATCCCGAACATTCCGAAGCTTCCGGCATCGATGAGCATACCCAGTTTTTTAAACTCCATCTGCATGGCCTTTGCTATATGCTTCGGTCCGATGGAGGCTCCCTCTGCCCCCGCCATATAAGCCGCACTGTAGAGTATGGCCTTTATATTACTTCCGGACAGCTCGAATTTTTCAGCGAGGAAATTAAAGTCTATCTCTTTATCCACCGGCGTCTCATCAGGCAGTATACCCGTCCAAAGCGCATACCTCTGGGCGGCGTTGGGGCTCTCCATATGCACCGAAAAAGTCACGCGGCGCACAAATGCCTGATCGAAATTGTTATAATAGTTTGTGGCAAGGATGGACATACCGTCGTATTCCTCGATCTTCTGCAAAAGGTATGCCGTCTCCGAATTGGAGTATTTGTCGTTGGACTGGTTGACCTCAGTTCTCTTAGCAAAAAGCGCATCCGCCTCGTCGAAAAAGAGTATGACGTTGGACTTCTTTGCCGCATCGAAGATTATCCCAAGATTTTTCTCCGTCTCCCCGATGTACTTCGAGAATATCTGGGAAATATCCACCCGGTACAGCGGAAGCGCAAGCTCTCCAGAAACGACCTGTGCCGCCATTGTCTTTCCCGTTCCGGGGGGACCGTACAGCAGGACACTGACCCCGTTTCCGTAAGCGTTTTTCTTCTTTAAGCCCCATCTGTCCCCGAGGCGGTTCCTCAGGCGGTACCTGTCGCAGGCGCGTTTTAAGACCTCCTTCTCTGCCGGAGCTATCGTTATATCCTCCCAGGTATAAGCCACCCTGACAGGGGTTGCGAGTCCCTGGAAATTTACGTGGATTATCTCCTTTAGCGAAGTTGTTATCATCGCCCTGTCTATTGACTTTTTCCCGATAATACCCGCCTCCGCCTTTGCTAGGCTGCATACCGTCTTAATGGTGCCATAGGGAACTTCGTAGCAGTCGGCGATGTCCTCTATATTCACATCCTCCGCCGGTTTAAACTCCCCGTCCTCCTCGAGGAAGAACTTCCACATAGCTATCCTCATATCCACATCAGGAGCTGGTATATCAAACGCCGGAATCCGCTTTACCGCGAGCTCCTCCGGCTCATTTTCACTTCCGTAAAGGGCGACGCTCTTCATCCCCTTTTCACTCCCGGAGGAGACAAGATCCTCTATATCGGTCAAAAGCTCGGAGCGTACCTCCGGTCTGACATTGTCTGCATAGGATATGCATAAGATCCCGGCTTGAAGCCTAAGCCTTACAGACAGGGAATTTAAATATACCCTGCGTCTGTCCACGCTGAAAGCGGCAAGCTTATCGACATTGAGCACATACATTGTCTCCCCCGTCTTTTTACATATACAGCTTATAATGTGTTCAACGGTGGCGGGATCGCTGTTCTCAACATAAATCAGTCCCCGGGTGTCCGACAGCAGCGCCCTTTCCAATTCCTCGTCATATGACCTAAAGAAAAGCGGTACCTCCTTTTCCTCCCCGTAGACACAGCTTGGCTCGGGAGAGCCGTCAGACAGGGATCTGTCCAGCAGAAATTCAAGGATGTTCCTGTCCGCCGAAAGGGGCGTATCCAGCCCGTAGCCCCCTATTCCATTTAAAAAGAGCCTTGCGAAGCTGCCCTTAACAAGAGGCTCGCTTCCTCCCTTAAGCCTTGCGTCTATCCTGCCAAGGAGAGCCGCCAAAAGCCCCACAGTAGGCTCGCCGTTCCTGACATCATCCTGAATGTAGCCGTAGATACGCGAATACCGCCTGTCGGACTCGGATGCAAGGCATAGTATCAGCGCTATAACGGCAGCCCTGTCCATATCAAAAAGCTCTTTTAAATAATCTATCTTAAGAAGAGCTTTAAGCTCCGGCTCAGCTTCCTGCCTGTCCTTTTTGGTGAGCTCTGCCCTGTGTTCTATATAGTCAAAGGCTTCGTCCACCGCTGCCGCAAGGGTGGGGTCCCAGATGTCCCTGTCCCTTAAATAGGGTGGCATCTCAAAATAGGATCTCATCTCGGATTCGGTAATCAAAAGACCACGGGAGAAAAGCTTATCTTCCTTATTTATACCCTTGTGCTCCAGATACCTCTCCAGCATCATATCCAGGAGCCTTAAATAATCCTCCGTCTCCTCCGCTACTACGGTATAAGCCTTATTCCGGCGCTCCGGTTCAAAATAGTCTTTAAAATCGTACACCTTTTACTCCTAAGCTGCCACTGCGCCTGTCCTCAGACCTGACAGAAGCTCGGTCATGAGTTTGGACGACGAATTATTTTGGGACAATACTATATATGTCAGGAGAGCCTCGTAGAACTGCTTCACGTTCTGATCCGTTCTATCTACCTTCAGGGGAAAAACAATAAGATTATAAACGTCCTCCAAAAGCCTCCCGGCAAAGGTTTCCTCGGTAAGCTCCTGATCTGCGTGCTTCATGCCGCCGAAGATCATCCGCAGGGTACTTTTTTTATCCCGAATATGCGCGGTAAAATAACTGTCCCCCCAGCCTTTGACCAGCTCGAGGACCTGATCCGAATTGAGTCCGTCCACCTTAGACAGGGGAGCTCCTCCCTCTTCCTCGCTTTTATTGAAGGCCTCTAAAAGATCCCCGAACAGATCCTTGTAGATCATGGATTTATATATAGCAGCTGACGAATAATTGTTGGTCATCAGCTCGCCGGTAGCCTTATCCTGTTTTTCAAGCTTTTCCAGGCTGAAAATGTAATTCATATCCTTCTGGTTGAAATTGTCCTTCTCCAGCATATATCTGTGGGATTTATCAAATTCATCCGCCAGAACTTCGATCCTTTTAAGCTTGTTTAACTCTGCTTCCTCCCTCGAAGTCCTGTCCGCCTTGCCCGATAGCTCCTGAAATTTTGAATATTGCTTTACAGCTTCGGCAGGTGTTTTAAATATCTGTAAATAAGATTCATAATGGCTGGCTGTCATCTCAGCCGAATACTGACCCACCTGAATGGTGGACGGATAATTAAAGAGGTTCCTCGATTCCTCGCCGCGTCCTCCTTTGACCTTATCGTCAGCAGGCTTGCTCATATAGAGGTTATCAATTTTGGATATTGCCATCTCCAAAACAGAGAGGTAATTCATTACGGCTGTATCGAGGCGTCTGTCACCCTTGAAATACTTGGAATACATCCTGCTGACAGTTTCCACGTTTTCCCTGAGGTCCGTACCGGCTTTTAACAGCTCATCATGACTTACATGAAAAGCAAGTTCCGCCAGGTTGGCACTTGTCGGGTCCCTACCCTCTGCCTTAACGCTCGTCAGAAAATCATTCCATGCCGGATTAAGACCTGTGAGCGAACCCGCCCCTTTATCGGCAAAGCCGCTGATAAAGCTCTCCAGCTCCGCAGGAAGCTCCTGACCCTCCGGGAGTATCTCCTGCATCTTGCCCTTCAGCGTATTTCCGTATTTTCTGATGTCATCCTGCATCTCAATTATGTTTGGATTCGCCTTATTCGCATTTTTTCCGGATGAGCCGCCAAAGTGAAAGGAGCTCATAACCCCGTTTGTCTCCCAGTCGTTGTTGATCCGTCTCAAATTTTCCCCGACAACTCCCGGGATATAAGTCTTTTTTGCTTCCAGGGCGCTGCCCGATTTTGCGGAATTAGTTATAGATTCCACATAGCGGTCAGCATCCTCTGCTGAGGCTCTTTTATTTCCAAAGCCTGCGTAGCTCATATCCTCCATTTCGGACATTTTTTGGAGCTGCTTCGCATTTATGCTGCCCGAAAGCTCTCCCGTAAATCCCGCTCCAACCCTCAAAAGATTGCTCAAAGGGCTAAACCGCACCTCTTCATCCTCAAAGATACCTCCACCGGTATCGAGCTGGGCCTGATCCACTACCATCTCCTTTACGAAGGTGGTACAGTTTCTGCTGAAATACCCGTATCCTCTGTCAGCATAGCTCTGGGAGGCCTTTACTATCTTGCCTACCTGCTCATCGGTGGCCTTATATCTGCGGCTGATGTCATACACATGATCCCGGTCATTGCTCATTTGCCCTGGAAAAACAGCGTTGTCATTCGCCATACCTACGGTAGCGCCGAATTTTCCCTTCTTGCCCCCTCCCAACGCAGGGTAGAAGCCGTAGCGGACACTGTATCGCTCCATACGGTTGCTGACATTACTGAATCGGCTGTAGTCTATCCCGATAAAGGCATGCCCCATATCAGCGCCGACAAGGCTTTTGGAGGACCCCGCCTTCGCCTGCTGGACATAGATCCCTATCTCAGGAGCCTTCGGAGTCACCTTATCATTTTCAAGAGCCGGAGCCGCCGTCAGATAGGACCACACCGCGGGAATCCTCCTGAAATCACCGAGAATATCCATACCGCTTAAGCTGACCTCTTCTCCCTTGTCGTTAACCTTGGTCGTATCAAAGGTCTCGCCGCCCCAACCGGGTATCAGGTCATGATTCTTCTTTGCCTGCATGATCTCTTTTGCCTCGATAAGCTTTTCCGTGGCCTTTTTTGCCCTCTTCGCGGAGGTCGGTCCACTCAAAGCGCTTACCACCGTCCTTATGACCTTTGAGGCGCCGGCGGCAAAGCGGTTCCAGAACTTTCTCCAGCCGCTTATCTTCGTCCTCGCCGGAGTTACGGGCGTAAAGTTCCAGCCCTCCACCTCCCGCATGGCGCTGTTGACCTCCTGCATTCCCTGCTCTATATTATTGGAGGCGTCGTTCTTTTCGCCGGAGATCTGCTTGTCCTTCTCCTTGTCGGGCTTCTCCTTATCGGGCCTCTTTTTGGACTTCTTATCTTCGTCCTTATTGGATGAAGACTTCTTGGACTTCTTGCTCCTGTAGCTTATAAAGCCCTGATTGAGGACGTCGTCCGCCTCTTCCTCCTCCTTAAGCATGTTTTCATTGGGAAGCCCTAAGCCGTCCTTATCCTTTGAAATATCGAGGATATTTTTCTCAGTCACCTCGTTCCCGACCGGGATATCCAGCTTTATATCCTTATCTTCGTCGATCTCGGACTTTTCATCCTCTTCAATATGGCTGTCATCGCTGTATTCGGACTCATCGTCTTTATCGACGATCAGATTTTGTTTTTTTATCCTTTTCGGCAATGTTCACTCCTTTATTATCAGGAAACCTATCATCTTATTTTACAGCGTTTAGAACCTGCTCCGCCCCATTTTCTCTGAAAAAACGTATCTCGGCAAATGCAGAATAAACAGGCAGCTCATCTACCATATCCAGCAGCACAAAATCTGTAAAGCCGGAGGCTTTGAGAAATGCCTCAAACACTATGTCCGCCTCTTTCGGAAGCCTGTAGAGCACCTTTAATACCACCTGCTCCTCAGTCTCCCCCTCTTCCCAGAGAAAAAGCTGCCGACAGGTTATCACCGCCCTATCCAGAAGCTCTCTTCCAAAGCCCCGGCGCCTGTACCCGGGTAAAGTATAAATGCTTAAGACATTCATATCCCCTGTGATCTCAAGCTCAATGATAAGAGCCGCTGCCGCCGTCCCGTCATCGTCAAAAGCCGCCATACACAGGTATGTATCTCCCTCCGGTCCGGTCGGAACCCAGTTGTCCTCCAGCTCCTCATACACCATGGGCAGGATGAGCTTTTTAAATTTGTCCAGCTCCGTTTTTCCGATCGCTTCAATCTTCACGTCACTTACCTTAAATTATGCCTCCGGTGAACTTTTTTTGATTGTATAAATACCGTGAGAAAAAGTCAATTAAGCAGCAAGCTATACTGACTTTCCCTGCTCAACAGCTTTTACTTCATCCTCGGAGGCCTGTTTTAAAGAATAGGTATCAAAGATCGGCTCATCCGGGAGCTTGAGTTCTATGGAATTTATTTTTGAGATCTGTCCCTTTCCGGACTTCATAATAATATCAAACACATGACCGCCGTGCTTTCTGTCTTCGGAAATAAAATGCAGATGCCATCCCGAGGCATTGATCCCGTCCATATAATCCGGGAAATAGACACAGACAAGAGTTCCCATTATTCTTTCAAATTTAAAGGCTCTCTGAGTTTTTCCCAGTATTGTTTTAAGAGCCACATGCATGGACTCATAGCCAGATTCCGACCTGGCATCGACGAGCTCAAATTCTCCGTCGATGCGCGCCATGTGCATACTGTTGAGCCCAAAGTTGGAATCAATGATATTATTGAGCGCTGTCTTCAGCTCTTCAATATTATTCATAAAACCAACGGTCACAGGATCACTGTCCTTCATAGTACAAACAGTAGAAAAGGGTACGCCTCTTTCCGGCTCTGCTTTTGCAATATCTCCGTTTTCCATGGCTCTGTAGCAGATGCCGTCAAGCACTATCATCTCGCCGTCTACACCCGTGAACGTTCCAAGTCCGGTATCACCGTGGCTAATGAGCTCCTCTACCGGTATAACAGACCGCGAGTAGCCCAGCATAAGCGCCTGTAGCGTTGAGACCTGATACATCTTCATATCACCCACGTCATTTCCCTCCTAATCCATAAACAGATTCCTGTCTTCATCAGAATTAACTGTTATGACTTCCTGAACGCAAAATCGGAAATGCGTTCAGAAATCCCGCGTTCCGCGGGACACGCGACTTGCTTTGCAAGTCCCTGGTCGAATACGGATATTGAATTTCCGATGAAATTCAATATCCTAT
>JAGBNT010000045.1 GCA_017634255.1 Lachnospiraceae bacterium | reverse complement strand
CCTGTATTCAAAGGTGATGGAGCCTCCGAATTTACCTCCCTGCCAGGGATAGTAGTTTTTCCTGTAGTCCGTCTTATCGTACTTTTCACTTCTCTTTTTCTGGGCCATCCCGTAGAACATGACCCTGATAAAGGCGGCAAAGGTGCTCTTTCCCCAGCCGTTTTCGGCATTCATTATATTAAAGCTGTCGTTCAGCGAAAATTTGACATTGTGATGTTTTCCGAAATTTACGATATTACACGTCAATATCCTCATAACACAAAAACCTTCCTTAGGATCTGTTCCTAAAGCCTTTCCCCCGCGAGGGCACGAAGCCCCATATCCACGACCATCTGTTTCTGTGACTCGCTCAGGTCATGGCTCACCATTACCTGTCTTATAAATTCACCCTTAAGGGACTTATCAAACCTGTAATCCTTCTCGGGCATATCCAGCCTGATCCCGGAAGCATCCACCCTTACCGCAAAGAACATGGAATTGTATCTCTGCTGCAAAAACGCGGTATTGATGCTGTCTCCCGCAAGATAGCTGCCCTTGAGGACGATCTTGAGCATGTCCTCTCTCGGAAGCTCGTCTACGCGCTTCTCTATCTCTTCATCTATTTTTTCGATTCCTCCGAGGCCCGTAACGTCGATGACGATCTCGTGTATCGTCCGCACTGCCGAAGGAACGAAATATCTGTTTAAGGTATTGTTCTCATAATCCAGTACAACAAAGCCCTTCGGTCCGCATTCGTCAAAGCCCCGGCCCTCCAGACAGCCGCTGTAGCAATATACTCCCCTGGGGTCAATGACCCCTTCCGAATAGCTGTGATAATGTCCCAGCGCCATGTAGTTGATATTCCTGCCTGCCCAGGCCCTGATCCTTGCGTCGTCCATTTCCCCATGGTACATGACGATGTTCATATCTCCCGGATAGAGGGTGGGCAGCTCCTCCGGCCTGTCCGCATGAGCCACTACCACGTTCTCCACTATGAACATCTTCTGCTCGGCGGAGAACACCTTAAGATTTGCCGGCATCTCCGAAAAGGCGCGCAGCAGCACATCCTTTTCATGGTTTCCCGGAAGGTAGATGAAGGTTATCTCCGGATTTTTCATTATGCAGGCCATCACGATCGCCAGAGTCTCCCTCGAAACATCGGGAGTGTCAAAGATGTCTCCGGCTATGAGGATGGCGCTCATCCTGTTGTCTGCGGCGTACTTTACCATTTTGATAAAGCTTACCAGCAGCTCATTTCTCCGCTTTAATGCGGTCGCGTGATCGAAATTTGTAGAAAGAGGCGATTCCAGATGAATGTCCCCGCAGTGTATCATTTTCATTGGCTTTTCCTCATTATTTGTGAGCCGCTTTTCATCGGCGGCGGTCACGGCAGCCCCAGCAATAAATAGACTGCCGCTCCCGACATACAGAATATCCCTGTTGCGGCGCAGGCTGCCTTCTCATAAAGTCCGTATTTTACGGAGCCGGACGCTCTCTTATTATATACCATGTCCATCCCGAGTAACAGGGCTTCGATGACTATAATATAGCAGATGTATCTGAAATCCTGGGAGCTGAAATTCGGTATACTGAAGGCCAGATTCAGATAAAACACGATCGCCGTGACGTAGATCACACCTAAAAATATGCGCTGTACCTTAAAGCGCTCCTCATCTTTCCTGAAGACGGCGCGCACTGTTCCCACAAGGCATAAAAGCGCCAGAACTGTGCCGCTTATCAGCAATAGCCAGGCGAAGGGGGTTATATACCCGTTGACTCCGGAGTAGTCAAATTCGCCCGTAAGAGAGGTCTTCATAAGGCTTAAGGGGATATTGAACTCATCATAGGCATCCCCGTATTTTATCATCGAAACGTAGGGCTTATTTGTCCTTATGTCGAATAGTCTCGACAATATCCCGTTATATACCAGCCTCTCCCCCACCTCCGGCGTGTAATTAAAGGGAATCCCGAATTTTATATAGCTCCTCACCGGGAACCACATGCCCAGGGGGACGGAAATTAGCCCAAACAGGACGTACTGCCTGAGGTATTTCAGGAAATCCCCTTTTCCGCCCTTTATCCAGATATACAAAAACATAAACGCTATCGCGGGAGCGCTTAAAACTCCGGAGAGCTTGGTCATCATCGAAAGCCCCATGCATAGCGCCAGCCTTATTATATCCGCAAGGCTCCTGCTCTCATACCATTTAAGGGCGTAATATATCGTCATCACGGTCAGAAGAATGCACAGCATATCGTTGTTTACCGAGCCCGAAAGCAGTATATACGAGGGATGAAGGGCAGCCAGGGCAAAGGCCACTTGCAGAGCCCTTCCGGAAAGCCCGAAATATTTAAAGAGCCTGTAGGCGTAAAATGTCAGCAGGAGGCTGTAGACCAGGGTGAGTACCTGTATATTCTCCGTAGCCTGTCCATAGGCGACCCCCATAAGCGTATTGGCTTTGAGCCAGAACGCTGCCAGTATATGGTGAAGGGGAGGCTGGAAAAAGCCCCACCTGTCCCTCGGGTCCGTCTGAATGAGCTTAAGGCCGTTATTGTAAAACCACTCGATATATGCAGCCTGCCCCCTGGTACCTCCGAAGCCGATAACGTCGTGCTGCCGGATATCCGTAGGCGTATAAAGTATGTAAAAATATCGCAAAATAAAGGCGCTTAGAGCTGTAAATACAAGTACACCGTCCCTCTTCCTGCGAAGGAGAAAGGACAGCAGGGCAGCCATCGCAAATATTATCAAAACCAGCGCCCCGTACTCCCGCCGGCTCATATCAGTTCAAGGCTCCCGCACCCGCTCCGGCTGTGCCAGTGTCTTCAGCTCCTCCGTTGCCCTCAGCTCCGGCGCTCTCCGAAGTATCCGCGGCCTCCTCGTTCCCGGTCGTCCCGGTGCTCTCCGCAGTATCCGCAGACTCCGCAGCCTCCCCGTTCCGATTCGTTCCGGTGTTGCCAGCTGGCGCGGCGGCGGAATTGTCCACCTCTCCTGAGCTTAAATATTCGCTGGCCCGCTGGGCATATCTGGAATCCGGGAATTTGGTTATAAGCTGGTTTAAAAGCATCCTTCCCTGGGACTCATTGTCGTCATGAATATAGCTCTGTGCCAGATAGTACAGTGCCTCATCTGAGGCCGGAGCAAAGAGTACCGCATCCTCGAGCAGCTCTATTGCCGCCGAATAATTTCCTTCATTGTACTTTTTCTCTCCGTCATCCAGCAGGCTTCTGGCCGCCTGATCTGAAACAATGCCTGACATATATTGATACAGGTCGGCAAATTCCTTGCTCACCCCTATGGCATCCGCGCTGACTGAGCTGGGGTCTATGTGTGAGAGGCTCTCAGCCGCGTCCTTGGCGTCCTCCGGATGCTCCATGAATCTCTGCGCGGCCTGCATCAGGTAATTATAATTATTCATGAGCCCCGAATCGGAGGTAAAGCCCGAAAGCTGTTCCTTCAGCTTGTCGTTGTCCTCCTGCAGCGCCTCGACCCTCTTTTCCAGCTCGCCTATATCGGCGTTCCTCGAGGCCAGCTCATCCGAGGTCTGCTGAAGCTGGTTCTGCGTATCGGTCCTGGCCGACTGTATCCTGGCCGGCAGCACGAGAAACCACATTATCGCCGCACCCACCACCAGACCGATGATGATGTTCAAAACAGTGACAGTGCTGCCCCTCTCCCTTTCGTTTATAGGCTGGATAATGGTCTCGTTCCCGCTCTGGTAGGTAAAGGCATCCTCGTGGTGAAAATTCCTCGTGTCGCCTCCTCCGTCTGCCCTTTCGGACATGGCGCGCTCCACCTCACGCAGGTAATATTTTAAATTGGTATTGTTGGTGTCCAGCTTCTCTGCACGAAGAATTATCCTCCTGGCCCTGTCCCACTGCTCTGTTTTTATGTAACACAAAGCAAGCAGCTGGTAGGCTGCCAGAAGTTTGGGGTTCATGCTTACTATTTTCTTTAGCTGAATGATTGCAAGATCGATGGAATCCTGATTTGCATAGCTTAACGCCTGATTATATTTCTTTATTGTCTGGTCTATGGTCGAAAGCTTCCCCGTATTGTCCTGAAGCTCGGCCATAAAATCATCCGCAATGTTTTTCTTTGGCCTGATGTTTTTTGAAATTATCCATTCCGAAAGAGCCTGAACCGTCTCTCCCATTTCAAAATAAACAAGTCCGAGAAGATTTCTCGCTTCAACATTGTTCTTGTTGCACTTCAACGACTGCTTTAAAGATTCCACGGCACCAGAAAGATCCCTTACCTTCGCCTTTCTCAGTGCCTCATTGTAAAATGAATTCGACAGCTTGACTATTCTTTTATATAATTTCACATCTGCACCGCAGGCAGTGCAGAAATCATCATTGGACAAAGTAGCGCCGCATCTGTAACACCGCATGGCCTACTCTCCTCTATTTAAAGGGTCCTTCCCCGGCAATGTCTGTTCTAAAGCCTTCAGGAGCTACCCCAGTCCTTAACTCGCAGACGATCACTCGCCTCTTCCCTCCATTAACGCCATAAGCACATCCATCATATCTGATACGTCGTGGTTCCTTATGGAGTCCTCTACCTCGTCTACCTCCGGCAGGGGATGAAATTTTTTCAACTCTTCTTCAAAATCTATCATGATAAATACCCTGTAAACCCAGTCGTCGTCCGGTCTAAAAATCGATCACCGGCCGTCCCACGAGCTGGTTATTTCTGTCAAACATGAATTCCACCTTCCTCTTATCGTCCGTTATCATAAGCTGCTGGGAGCCGAGCTGTATAAGACAGCCCGCATATACGGTGTCGTGAATGACTATATGCGCATCCTCTTTCCCTTCCATGTTCAAAATGAGCTCCTCCAGCCTGTCTCTGGTGGTCTGCAGCTCCTTCTCCTTTTGGGCGATCTCGTCCTCGAGGGCCTTCCTCTGTCTGAGCATGACCTCAGTGACAGAGCCGAGCCTTGCAAGGCGCTCCAGTTCATAATCCTGATTCTTGAGATCCTCTATCTTCTCTATGGTAACCTTTATCTTTCTTTCGCTCAGAGTCTTTTCCTTCTGAAGGTTGCTGCTGACTCCGGCGGAGATAATTGTCTTGATATTCGCGTCGTTTCCTGCAAAGGAGCATTCAACTCCGCTCATTCCGTAGGAATTCCCTCCTACGATGGCACCCATCTTTCCCGTAGCATTTATGGTGCCGATGGCGACCACGTTGCAGTCCAGCAGGGAATTGGCCGAAATGCTTCCCTTGACGTTGATGGTGGTATATTCCACAAAATCGGCCAGCATATCGCCGCCGCAGGATATCTTGGAATTACCGCCTCCCAGTATGCCCCCCTTGACTACTATGTCCTCTCCGGCTATGAGATTTGCTCCCTCCAGCACTCCGTCTATCGTTATGCTCTTTAAAGCCCTTATAGTGATGCCGGGCTTGACGTTGCCGTGAATTATAACGTCTCCCATGAAATCTATATTGCCGTAGACCGCGTCTATATCCTGGGCATATTCCTGAACCTCAAGGATAGACATCTTATTTTTGGTAAGCTCGATACGACCGGATATTTCGGCTACGTAGGTGAGGGTGGATTCATTATAGGAACAGCCCTTCAGGGCATACGGCGGCAGATCTCTGGCAGGCCTGGGCTTTACCACCACGCCCTTTATCGTCATGCCGGGCTCTCCCTTGACTGCCGGATGATATATCGCGAGTATGTCCCCCTCCTTTACGCACTTTATGACGTTCATACTCGTATAGTCCACGGTACCGTCAGGACGTATTTCGGGCTTGTTGCTCTTCGGCACGGCATCAAATTTATACTCAAAGTAGCCGTCCTGTCCGTCCTTGGCCGGAGTGCCCTCTGCAATAATGACCTCTCTTCCGTATATCCTTTTCTTCACTATGGCGGCAATGCGGGATTCCTTGATTCCGACCTTGACGTTGTTCGCCCTGAGATATTCTTCGATATCCTCGCGGGTATAGTCCAGACCCTTGGGAGGCTTTTCCAGCTTAATATAGGCCTCCATGTCCCCGTTTTTGTATATTACGCTGCAGCGCTTGCCATCATCAGTCTTAATCTCCATACTTACCTTAACCCCTTCAGAGATTCTATTCTTGACTTAACTTCCTGCATCATCTTTTCATAACCTGCCAGCTTATCCTTCTCCTCCTGAACCTTGCCGGCAGGAGCCTTGGAAAGAAACTTCTCGTTGGAAAGCATTGCGTTGGACCGCTTAAGCTCTCCTTCCAGTCGCTTACTCTCCTTTTCGAGCCTGGCGATCTCCTCTTCGACATCCACCAGCTCTTTCAGCGGAATATATATGGTCACATGCTCAGTGACCACCGAAACGGCATCCTTCGTATCCGCGGCCGCTTCTGCACATATCTCCGTCTTAGCGGAATTTATAAGCTTCCCGAAGAAAAGCGAACCCTTTTCGAAGGTCCTTCTCACCTCTTCATCTCCGGAGACTACGGTTACCTCCACCGGCTTGGAAGGGGCCACGTTCATCTGCGAACGGATATTTCTCACTCCCCTTATGGCCTCCTTGAGGATTTCTATCTCCTTCTCCTCGGTCTCATACCCCAGGTCGCTTATATACTCGCACCACGGAGCTATCATTATCGACTCGGCTCCCTCGTCCCCTGTCTCCTCCATTAGGGTACAGTATATCTCCTCCGTTATGAAGGGCATGAAGGGGTGCAGGAGCTTAAGGCTGTCTATAAGCACCTTCTTCAAGGTATGAAGCGCGGCATTCTGGGAGACCTGATCGTCGCTGTTGTAGAGCCTGGGCTTCACCATTTCGATATACCAGTCGCATAGTGTCTCCCAGATAAAGTCGTTTATCTTGCCCGCGGCTATGCCCAGCTCGAAGCGCTCCATGTTGTCGGTGACTTCCCTGACGGTATTGTTGAGCCGGCTAAGTATCCACTTGTCCACGTCCTCCAGCTCACCGGGCTTGGGCTCCGTTATCTTCTTGCCCTCCAGGTTCATCATGATAAATCTGGAGGCATTCCATATCTTATTGGCGAAATTTCTCGAAGCCTCGATCCTCTTTTCAGAGAATCTCAGATCGTTTCCGGGGGCATTTCCTGTAATCAGGGTAAACCTCAGTGCGTCAGCCCCGTATTTATCTATGATCTCCAGGGGGTCGATACCGTTCCCCAGAGACTTACTCATCTTTCTTCCCAGCTCGTCGCGGACAAGGCCATGGAAAAGCACTGTATGGAAGGGCTCCTTCCCCGTCTGCTCAAAGCCGGAGAAGATCATCCTTATTACCCAGAAAAATATAATATCGTAGCCGGTAACCAGCACATCAGTCGGATAGAAATAGTCGAGCTCCTCGGTCTTTTCAGGCCAGCCCAGGGTCGAGAAGGGCCACAGGGCCGAGGAAAACCAGGTGTCCAGGGTATCCGGGTCCTGCGTGAAGGAGGTTCCCTTACATTTGGGGCATTCATGGGGCTGTTCTTTATCCACTACCAGCTCGCCGCAGCTGTCGCAGTAATAGGCGGGTATCCTGTGTCCCCACCAGAGCTGTCTGGATATGCACCAGTCCTTGATATTGTCCGTCCAGTTGAAATACGTATTCTCCATCCTCTTCGGGATAAGGCGTATCGTGCCGTCCTTGACCGCTTTCACAGCGGGCTTTATCATCTCGTCCATCCTGACAAACCACTGATCCTTTACCAGGGGCTCGATGGTGGTGTGGCACCTGTCATGGGTACCTACATCGTGAGTATAGTCCTCTATCTTTACCAGAAGACCCATCTCATCCAGCTCCTTGACGATGGCGGCCCTGGCCTCCATCCTGTCCATACCCTTATATTTTCCACCATTCTCGTTTATCGTGGCGTCATCGTTCATGATGTTTATAAGCTCGAGGTTGTGCCTCTGGCCTACATAGAAATCGTTGGGGTCGTGGGCGGGAGTTATCTTTACCACTCCGGTTCCAAACTCCATATCCACGTATTCGTCGGCGACCACCGGCAGCTCCCTGTTCATTATAGGAAGCATTACCTTCTTTCCGACCAGATCCTTATACCTGTCGTCATTTGGATTCACCGCCACTGCAGTATCACCCAGCATGGTCTCGGGTCTTGTGGTGGCAAATTCAATAAATCTGTCTGTGCCGATGACCGGATATTTTATATGCCATAAATGAGAGGCCTGCTCCTCATACTCCACCTCCGCATCGGAGATGGTGGTCTTGCATACCGGGCACCAGTTTACTATCCTGGCTCCCTTATAGATCCAGCCCTTCTTATATAGCCTGCAGAATACCTCGTTGACTGCCCTGTTGCAGCCCTCGTCCATGGTAAAGCGCTCCCTGTCCCAGTCGCAGGAGCTTCCGAGCTTTTTAAGCTGCTCTACTATGGTTCCGCCGTATTCCTTTTTCCACTCCCAGGCGCGCTCGAGGAATTTCTCTCTTCCGAGCTCCAGCTTGTCTATGCCCTCTTTTTTAAGCTCGTTGGTGATACGCACCTCCGTAGCGATCGAGGCGTGGTCAGTGCCCGGCTGCCAAAGCGCATTGTAGCCCTGCATCCTCTTGAAACGGATAAGGATATCCTGCATCGTCTCGTCCAGGGCGTGGCCCATATGGAGCTTTCCGGTTATATTCGGCGGTGGAATGACTATGGTAAAGGGCTTTTTGCTCCTGTCCACCACCGCATGAAAATATTTTTTCCCGATCCATTTATTGTAAAGCCTGTCCTCCATCCCCTTGGGATCGTAGGTCTTGGCAAGTTCTTTTCCCATTTTTACTCAAATTCCCTTCCGTAAATAGCCGCTAACTATTGATATTTAATGAAAGACTGAATTGGTATGTCTTTCATTAAGCATAGTTACGCACTATGTATCTAGTCTATTCTACGTTTCGCCCTGAATTTTGTCAACGGGCGTGTGGGCGATCCGAAGGCGATATCGAATTTACCAACGAACCGTAATTATTGCAATGTACTGTAAAGTAAATGTGTGAAT
>JAGBNT010000044.1 GCA_017634255.1 Lachnospiraceae bacterium | reverse complement strand
TTCGGCAAAGCTTTCGAAAGCTATCCAGAGTGACGGTTTTAAAAAGGAGTACCTGGCGGCCTGTTATCCTATGAAAAGCGGGACGTTTGCAAAGATCTACGACAGGGGAGCCAATGCCTATTCGGAGTTTCTGCTCGAGGATCATTTGCTTAGGGGAAGCGGTAATATGGTACAGGTCGTGTCGGAAAATACGCCGGGGGCGAAATTAGCCAGACTATATTGCCTGCCGCTTAAAGAGGTTTACATGTTGCGGGGAGGCTGGACGGAAATACGACTGGCCAGAATAAGGCTGCTTACGGGCAGGCATCACCAGATAAGGGTTCAGCTAAGCCATGCCGGACTGCCTGTGATCGGAGACAGAAAATACGGCTGTTTGCCCGACGATTATAAGGGGCCGCTTTGCCTTGCGGCAGTGGGGCTTACCTTTATTCATCCGGAAACCGGGGAATCCATGCATTTTGAAATCACACCGGGTTTTATCGGAGAGTTTGACGAGGCGGTACCACTCAGTAGTCAGTCGGACCTCTGAATATTAATGAGGAGGCCGCTTGAGATATAATTGACAATCCTCATCGAATATGACACAATTTACTTCGCATTAATTACAAGGAGATTTTAGTCAATGGCGGACAATAAAAAGTTGGTTGAAGCAATTACCTCCATGGAGGAGGATTTTGCGCAGTGGTATACGGATGTTGTAAAAAAGGCGGAGCTTATCGAATATTCAAGCGTTAAGGGCTGTATGATAATACTCCCGGCTGGGTATGCCCTGTGGGAAAATATACAGAGGCAGCTGGATGACAGATTTAAGGCTACCGGAGTTGAGAATGTGGCGATGCCGCTGTTCATCCCCGAGAGCCTTTTGAATAAGGAAAAGGATCATGTTGAGGGCTTTGCCCCCGAGGTTGCGTGGGTCACGCACGGTGGGATGGAGAAGCTGCAGGAGAGGCTTTGCATACGCCCGACTTCTGAGACCCTGTTCTGTGACCTGTATAAGAATATAGTTCATTCATACAGGGATCTGCCGAAGAATTACAATCAGTGGTGTTCGGTAGTAAGGTGGGAAAAGACTACCCGGCCCTTCTTGCGTTCGAGGGAGTTTTTATGGCAGGAAGGGCATACCATTCATGAGACATATGACGACGCAGAAGAGCGGACGATCATGATGCTGAATGTGTATGCCGATTTCTGCAAGGAAGTACTGGCTATCCCCACTATAAAGGGACGCAAGACCGACAAGGAAAAGTTTGCCGGTGCGGAAGCCACCTATACCATAGAGGCCATGATGCATGACGGGAAGGCGCTGCAGTCAGGAACAAGCCACAATTTCGGCGACGGCTTTGCCAAGGCCTACGGCATACAGTTCACCGGCCGCGACAATAAGCTGAATACGCCCTATCAGACCTCCTGGGGAATGTCCACCAGGATAATCGGAGCGCTCATAATGGTGCACGGAGACAATTCGGGCCTCGTGCTTCCTCCCATGATAGCGCCGACACAGATAGTCATAGTTCCGATACAGCAGAAGAAGGACGGAGTCCTGGAGGCGGCAAACAGGCTTAAGGACAGCCTTAAGGACTTCAGGGTGAAGGTAGATGACAGCGACAGGAGCCCCGGATATAAGTTCTCCGAGCAGGAGATGAGAGGATTCCCTATGCGCATAGAGATAGGGCCGAGAGATATTGAGAATGGAGAGTGCGTCTTCGTGCGTCGTGACAATGCCGAAAAGTGTACGGTGAAGCTCGACGAGGCAGAGGCAAAGGCAAAGGAGCTTTTGGAGACCATACAAAAAGAGATGTATGAGCGTGCTGAAGCGCATTTAAAGAGCAGTATTTTTGACGCAAGGACTTATGATGAATTCAAGGACATTGCCGAGAATAAGCCCGGCTTCATACGTGCAGTATGGTGCGGGGATGAGGAATGTGAAAACATCATCAAGGCGGATACTACCGTTACGAGCCGTTGTATGCCCTTTGACGATACGGAGCTTATTTCAGATAAGTGCGTCTGCTGCGGAAAACCTGCAAAACACCTTGTTTACTGGGGCAAGGCATATTAAATAAACATAGGATATCAGAAGGGAGAATGACTGAAAATGAATGTACTTGTAATCAACTGTGGAAGCTCGTCGCTTAAGTATCAGCTCATCGAGACCGAGGCTGGAAAGGTTCTTGCAAAGGGTATCTGCGATCGTATTGGAATCGAGGGAAGCAATATCGATTATAAGGCGGGAGACGGCGAAAAGGTAAATACAAAGGTGGAGATGAAGGATCATAAGGACGCTGTGGATCTGGTCATCAAGAAGCTGACCGACCCTGAAACAGGCGTGATCAAGTCCTTAAGCGAGATCGATGCGGTTGGACACAGGGTCGTTCACGGTGGAGAGAAGTTCTCGGGAGCGGTTCGCATTAACGAGGAAATGATAAGCGTTATGGAAGAGTGCTCAGATCTGGCGCCGCTCCATAATCCTGCAAATATAATCGGTATCAGAGCTTGTCAGGAGCTTATGCCGGACGTTCCGATGGTTGGAGTTTTCGACACTGCCTTCCATCAGACAATGGAGCCCAAGGCGTATCTCTACGGTATCCCTTACGAGTATTACGAGAAGTACAAGATTCGCAGATATGGCTTCCACGGAACCAGCCACGAGTTCGTCTCCAACAGGACGGCGGAGATCCTCGGCAAGGATATAAAGGACTTAAAGATCATAGTGTGCCACCTCGGCAACGGTGCCTCCATAAGTGCTGTCAAGAACGGAAAGTGTGTGGATACCTCCATGGGACTTACTCCCCTTGAAGGTCTTATCATGGGTACCAGAAGCGGCGACATAGATGCCAGCGTGATCACGTATCTTATGCGTAAAGAGAACATGACTGCCGAAGAGGTCCTGAACGTATTAAATAAAAAGTCAGGAGTTCTCGGAGTATCGGACGGCTTCTCCTCTGATTTCAGGGATCTTGCGGAAGCGGCTGAGCAGGGAAATAAGAAGGCTGATACCGCCCTTGAGGTGTATGCTCTGAGAGTTGCAAAATATATCGGCGGCTATGTGGCTGAGATGAACGGCGTTGACGCCATCGTATTCACTGCGGGTGCCGGAGAAAATAATGGAGAGGTACGTAAGAGAGTTGCACAGTACCTTGGATATCTGGGAACTTCATTTGACGAAGAGCAGAATAAGAAGCGCGGAGAGGAATTCTTCCTGTCCAAGCCCGGAGACAAGGTTGCTCTTATGGTAGTTCCTACAGACGAGGAGCTCTCCATTGCAAGGCAGACTGTAAAGATCATTTCCAAGTAATATCCGGAGTCCAGGGAATGACAATTACTTTGCCTAAGGATGTCAGCCGGATAATAAAGACTTTAACGGACGCAGGTTACGAGGCTTATGCCGTCGGAGGCTGCGTCCGTGATTCTATACTGGGAAGAGCTCCGGCGGATTGGGATATAACTACATCCGCCCTGCCGCAGGATGTGAAACGGCTGTTCAAGCGTACTGTGGATACGGGAATACAGCACGGAACAGTGACGGTCATGTTTAAAATGAAGGGGTACGAGGTCACGACCTACAGGATAGATGGGAACTATTCCGACGGGAGACACCCCGACAGCGTTACCTTTGCCTCCAACCTTGAGGAGGACTTAAAGCGGCGGGATTTCACTATAAATGCCATGGCATATAATGAAGGAGACGGGCTTGTAGACATCTTTGGAGGAGTGGCCGATCTCGAGGGTAAGATCATCCGCGCCGTGGGAAAAGCCGAGGAGCGCTTTAACGAGGATGCGCTCAGGATAATGCGGGCTTTCCGCTTTGCTGCCCAGCTTGGCTTCGAAATAGACAGGGATACGAGAGCAGCTGCGGAAAAGCTGGCGGAGAATTTAAATAAGGTTTCGGCGGAGAGGATAAGGATAGAGCTTACCAAGCTGGCAGTATCCTCGCACCCGGAGCTTCTCGGGGATATGTACCGGGCAGGTATAACCAGGTATTTTATGCCGGAATTCGATACGGCCATGGAGTGTCCCCAGAATAACATACACCACAGGTTCAATGTGGGAGAGCACAGCCTTGAGGCAATGAGAAGCTTTACAAAGACAGAGGCTCTTAACGATAAAGAGTTTGAATATATAAGGCTGGCGCTTTTACTTCACGACCTGGGAAAATGCAAGTGTAAGACCACCGATGCCGATGGAGTGGATCACTTTCACGGCCATTCCAGGGTAAGCGAAGAAATTAGCCGGAGCATATTAAAACGTCTTAAGTACGACAACGAAACGCTTAAGACAGTGAGCGCCCTGGTGCTATATCACGACATAAAGCCGGAACCGGAATCGGCTTCGGTACGCCGCGCGATGAATAAAATGGGCGCGGATATATTCAGACTGCTTTTTTGTGTCCAGAAAGCGGATATAATGGGACAGAGCGATTACCAGAGGCAGGAAAAGCTGGACAGACTTGCCCGGCTGCATAAGGTATATGAGCAGGTTACCGAGGCGGGGGATCCCATAACTGTAGGTGACCTTGCCATAAAGGGCAATGACCTTAAGGAGCTGGGAGTCGCGCCGGGGCCGCTGATGGGAGAAATACTCAGGAAGCTTTTGGAGCAGGTGCTGGAGGATCCTTCATGCAACACAAAACAGGCATTAAAGGAAAAAATAAAAGAGTTGAATTTAATAGAATAATAGCAGCAGTACTCGTTGCTGCAATGACGGTAGTGTGTTTGGCAGGGTGTTCCTTCGGCAAGGCCAAGGCACAGACAGTGTCAGAAGACACAGTAAGCGAGGATATACTGCCTGACGAGGACAGTCTTCAGGGTACGGTGAGGACGGTAATAATCGGCATAGATGAAAGTACCGGCAATATAAAGTTTTCCCATGTGGATACCGGAAAGAAATACGAGCTGAAGCTCACCGATGAAACTGTATATACCGGGAAAACCGGTAATGCAATGGTAGAGGAGCAGATCGAGGCCGGCGACATAGCGGATATTACGGCCTCTCTCCATTCCGGGAACGTAAACAGCGTAAAGCTCGTGGATTGCTTTACGTACAGCGGAGTCAGCGATTATAACTTCAGTATAAATAAAGGTATATTTTCGACGGCTGATGTCAACTACAGGATAGGTGCGAATACTGTAGTGATCAAGAATTCGGAGCTTATCTCCCTTGAGGATATAATGCAGGGGGATACCCTTAAGATAAGCGGAATCGACCACGACCTGTATGCGATCACGGTGGAGAGCGGAATTGGCTATGTGCGGCTCACTGGAGGGGAACATTTTCAGGGCGGCATAGTAGAGATAGGGAAAAAGATCAGCCCCATCGAGGACGATATGCTGATGGAGATTCCGGAAGGCCGGTACGAGATGCGCGTTATATATAATAACAGCACCGCAAAGCAGAACCTCAGCGTAAGAAGGAGCGAGGAGACGTTTGTAAATCTCGCGGAGTTTAAGGGAGACCTGATAAAGTACGGCAAGGTCAGCTTTACCTTCGATCCTCCCGAGGCACACGTGACGGTAAAGATCGACGGGAAAGAGGTCTCGGCCATGAGGCCTGTGGAGCTGGAATACGGGATACACAGTCTGGTGATCTCCGCTACCGGATACAGAACGATCAAGAATAAGATCAGAGTAGCCCAGGAGATGGCCAATCTCGACGTGGTTCTGGAGGAGACAGCTGCGTCAGAAAATGCGGCTGAGGATACGACAGAGAAGAAGCAGGCTGTTTCCGGCAATCCGTCCACCATTCCCTCGGATACGTTTAAGAAGACCGATGCGGGCACCTCCAGCGGGAATTCGGGAGCCTCGGGCGGAAAAACAGACAGCGCAGGAAAAACGACTGAAAAGACGACTGACACTACAACAGACAATACGACCGATACCTCGACATATACGACGACCACAGGCTCTACGTCCAATCAGCTTATCATCGATTCTCCCGAAGGGACAGAGGTCTATTTCGACGGAGCATATAAGGGGATCGTTCCAATCAGCTTTACCAAGACAGCGGGAACGCATGTGGTGGTGCTGAGAAAGGACGGATATAAGGCCAAGACCTATACACTCAATCTTACAGGTGTTGAGAATGAGACATATTCCTTCAATGCTCTGCAAAAGATAGAGGGAGATGACGACGAGGACGAGGAGGATTGAGCCTTAGGGTGTCGATGTTCATTTTCCGGCTGACGGACAGACCTCTCTCATGAAGCATACATCACATTTGGGGCGGCGGGCGATACAGAGCTCACGCCCCAGTGTTATGAAATGCAGGTTTATCAATGACCAGTGATCTTTTGGAATCTTTTTCATGAGATCGAATTCTATCTTCACCGGATCAGTCTCTTTGGTAAGCCCTAATTTGTTTGAGATACGTTTAACGTGTGTGTCGACAACGATAGAAGGCTCCTTGAATACGTGTGTCCGGATGACATTGGCGGTCTTTCTGCCCACTCCCGGCAGGGATGTCAGGTCGTCTATATCACAGGGGACCTCGCCACCGAAACGCTCTATGAGGACTCTGGCGCAGTCCTTTATATGCGTGGCCTTCATGTGAAAGAAGCCCACCGGATGAATATCGTTTTCCAGCTCCTTGAGATCGGCGTTTGCAAAGTCCTCCAGGGTGGGATATTTGACGTAGAGCTCCTTCGTGACCTCGTTGACGCGCGCGTCAGTACACTGCGCGCTCATTATGGTGGAAAAGAGCAGCTCATAGGGCTTGCCGTAGTGAAGGAAGCAGTGTATATCGGTGCCGTAGTGGGCATCTGTAAGCTCAAGTATTTCTTTTACGTGTTTTGTCATGTGCTTTTCTCCTGTCGGCTAAAGGGAGACGGGCTCGCCCTCATCCAGCAGCTCATCCAGCTCTATTTCATTTAGCGCGGCAACCACTCCGTCCCTTGACAGAGTTTTGATATTCTCCGCCTTTTCCTTTAACCCTGCCACTTTTTCGTTTTCTCCTGCCGCCTTATATATTTTTGTCAAAAGTACGTAAGTGTTTCGTACATCGCTGTCTATGTCTATGGCGTATTCAAGAATGACGCGGGCCTCATCGATAAAGCCCTGATCGTAGTAAACCCCGGCAAGCTCACTGAGGGTACGTATGAAGATCAGGTAGCGGGTGTCGGCCATTGAGAGCGTTTCAAAATTCAGTGCACCGTAAGTCAGCCTGATATCCGTATTGGACATGCCGTAGAGGTTGATTATTTTTTGCTTTGAAAGGTTTATAAGCCTGGTCCGAAGCTCTTCCGCTTTCTTGTCTTCTATGGGGAAATCAAGGGGAAGCTCTGTGGGCATCTTAATGTAGTCCAGGCCGGAGATGTCCTTGCGGGGGGCAATGAAGGCAGCGCGCTCCCGCTCCCAATATTCCTTTTCCTGCTGAGCCTCTTTTTTATTGATCCTCCGGAGATTTATCTGGAAGATTATTACAAGTAGTATGATACTTGTAAAAATGGGGAATTTCATTTATAATAACCTCTTACAGATTGGACATAAACTAAGAATCTTAAGGGAATAATCATGTTTTTTAAATTTTTCACGGGAAGAAACAGGAAGATCATATCGGGAGCGATAATCGCGCTCCTTATTATCGCTATGGTGATCTGCTTCATCCCCATAAATTAATACACCAACGCTATTATAACATAACTGTTCAGAACCCTCTGGGTTCAGAACAGTTACTGAAGCCCGCAATTAAGATTTGCTTCGCAAATGAGCGGGCTTCCTGCTAAGTTTACTCTTTTGTACGCCCTCAGCAGCGAGTGCAAAACATGCCAGTGGCATGTTTTGAATGCCGTTTAGATGCGCCGAGCGCATCTGGCATCGTTTTCGGGCTATTCTGAGTAGTTACATTATAACACTACAAAGAGGAAATATGAAAAAATTATACAAGGCGGCTTTTATAGCCGTTCTTATTATAGTGTTTAATATCGTTCCCGCATTCGCTGCTGTTTCTGACGGCAGGATAAAGGAAGGCATTTATGCCGGAAGTATCAATCTGTCGGGGCTTACTGCTGATGAAGCCCGCTCTGAGATCTCAGACTATGTAAATTCCTTAAAAAGCTCGGCCTTAACTCTTGCAGCCCCAAATGACAATTTTGTGACCGTCACCTTAGGTGAGCTGGGACTCTCCTGGACGAATGAAGACATTGCCGATGAAGCGGCAGCTCTCGGAACGAAGGGAAATATTATCAGGAGATATAAGGATCTTACTGACCTTAAGCGCAAGAACAAGGTCTTCGACATAGAGCTGGACCTGGATGACAGCATGGTAAAACAGGTGCTTAACGACAGATGCAGTGTCTACAACGTCGATGCGGACAATGCCACGCTGGAGCGCGGAGAGAATGGCTTTAAGGTGATCGGCGGCACTGACGGGGTGAAGATCAATATTGACGCCTCGGCAAAGCTCATTGAGAATTTTATAAGCACCGATTACGAGGGAGAAGGCGGAGAGATCGCGCTGGTAACGGAGGTCATGAAGCCCAAGGGCGACCCGGCCACACTTTCGCTTATTAAGGACAGACTTGGAACCTTTATGACAAAATACACGTCCTCTGGCGCTGACAGATGTGCAAATGTACAGAATGGCTGCAGGCTTGTAAACGGAAGGGTGCTCTATCCGGGAGAGCAGCTGTCGATCTATGAGACGGTGAGCCCCTTTACGGAGGAGAACGGGTATAAGCTGGCCGGATCCTATCAGAATGGCCTCGTGGTCGAGTCGCTGGGAGGAGGCATATGCCAGGTCTCCACGACACTTTATGAGGCGGTGCTGAGAGCCGAGCTGCAGGTCGATGAAAGATATAATCATTCCATGGTGGTAAACTATGTGGATCACTCTATGGACGCGGCTATTTCCGGGACCTCAAAGGATTTCAAATTCACGAATAATTCGGAATATCCTGTTTATATTGAGGGGATCACTCCGGGAGATAAGACTATAACCTTCAATATTTACGGTGTTGAGACCAGACCCTCCAACAGGAAGCTGGAATTTGAGAGTGTGGATATATCCGAGACTGAGCCGGAGGGAGAGAAGATCGTTACGGATTCCTCGCAGCCGGCAGGCTTTACAAAGGTGCAGTCGGCACATATCGGCTATTCCTCCGAGCTATGGAAGACAGTATATGTGGATGGCAAGGAGACAGACAGGGTGAGGATAAATACGAGTCACTACTCACCGTCTCCCAGGACGCTGACGCTCGGAACTGCAACGGATAATGATGTTACCAGGGCAGCTCTCAGCAGCGCCATCTCATCTGGGTCCATAGATTACGCTTTGGGAGTCGCGGCCTCGATCAAACAGGATGGCGGTGCCACGGCGCTGGCCCAGCAGGCAATGGTCAATGCTGCATCGGCAGCGGAAAATAATGAAAGTAACGCGCAGGGAGAGTCGGAGGAGCAGGAAGAGCGTGCTTCAGAGAGTGAGGAGGCAGGCGATTCAGAGAGCGAGGAAGGCGACGGATAAAGCACCATGAAAATAGGCAAGGTAAGTGAAAGTGTGTTAAAAAGGTCGATCTTAAAAGAGGTTGAGGCCATAAGGGATGAGGTGCTTGTCGGAGCGGCGGTCGGAGAGGATTGCGCGATGCTGCAGCTTAAAAGTGACGAGGCCTTTGTCCTTTCGACCGACCCGATAACAGGTACGACCAAGGATATAGGGAAGCTTTCCATATGCGTTACCCTGAACGATATCGCATCGTCCGGAGCAGAACCGGTAGGGGTTCTGCTTTCTGTATTATTACCGCCCGAAACCACAGAGGAGGATATAAAAAAGATAATGCACGGGGTTTCCGGGGAATGCGCGAAGCATAACGTACAGATAATAGGGGGACACACGGAGATAACCCGGGCGGTAAAGCAGGCCATAGTTACCGTGACAGGTGTAGGCAAGGTCAGGAAGGGACAGGAGATAACCACATCAGGAGCCCGGCCCGGAGACGACATCGTGGTAAGCAAGTGGATAGGCCTTGAGGGTACAAGCATCATAGCCAAGGAGAAGGAAGAGGAATTAATAAAACGCTTTAACACGGATTATATAAAAAGAGCACAGGAGTTTGACCAGTATTTAAGTGTCGTCAAGGATGCGATGACTGCGGTAAAGGCGGGCGTTCATTCCATGCACGATGTGACCGAGGGAGGGATCTTCGGTGCGCTCTGGGAGCTCGGAGAGAGCTCAAAGGTGGGGCTGACCATAGATTTAAAGGATATACCCATCAGGCAGGAAACGGTTGAGATATGCAACTACTACGATATAAATCCTTATTGCCTGATCTCGAGCGGCTGCATGCTTATGGCGGCTCCCGACGGGGAAAAGCTGGTCGATGCGCTGCATGAAAGCGGGATCTATGCCTGCATAATAGGAAAGGCGAACGACAGCAATGACAGGGTCGTTATGAATGACGGGGAGAGACGCTTTCTCACACCGCCGGAAACAGATGAGCTTTATAAAATAAATCAGGAGGCTGGAAATGAATAACGAACTTCGGTCCAGGATATTAAAGGCCATTGAACACAATGCGAAGGTTGACATCAGCGAGCTTGCAGTGCGCTTCGGAGTGGATGAGGCGGCCGTTGCAAACGAGATGGAGATCATGGAAAAAGAGGGTATTATCTGCGGTTATTTAACGCTGATCGACTGGGATAAGACCGACAATGAAACCGTGACGGCGCTTATAGAGGTCAAATGTACCCCCCAGAGAGGTCAGGGCTTTGACGTTATTGCCGAAAGAATTTATAAGTACCCGGAGGTAAATTCAGTTTACCTTATTTCGGGAGGCTTTGACATTCTAGTGATAATGAATGGAAAGACATTGAAGGAGATTGCTTCCTTTGTTACGGACAAGCTTTCTACCCAGGAATCGATACTGAGCTGTGCCACTCATTTTATACTCAGAAGATATAAGGATAATGGCACGATATTCGGTAAAAAATATGAGGATGAAAGGATTCAGGTGACTCCATGAGGGAACCTATTGCAAAAAAAGTCCTTGATATGAAGCCTTCCGGTATCAGGAAGTTTTTTGACATTGTCGCGGAGATGAAGGATGCGGTGTCCCTTGGAGTGGGCGAGCCTGATTTTGATACTCCGTGGCATATACGCGACGAAGGCATTTATTCTCTGGAAAAGGGGAGGACCTTTTATACTTCAAACGCCGGCTTAAAGGAGCTGAGAATCGAGATATGCAGGTGGCTAAGCCGCCACTATGAGCTTAAATATGAACCTGATACAGAGGTACTGGTAACAGTAGGAGGCTCTGAGGGAATAGACCTTGCCATGAGGGCCATGCTGGAGCCAGGAGACGAGGTCATAATCCCGGAGCCCTGCTATGTTTCCTATGTTCCATGTACCGTCATGGCAGGTGGAAAGCCGGTTATCGTAAATCTCAAGGAAGAAAATGAGTTTCGTCTTACTCCCGAAGAGCTTAAGGCGGTGATAACCCCGAAGACCAAAATACTTGTGCTTCCTTTTCCCAATAACCCGACAGGTGCCATCATGGAGAGGGAAGATCTGGAGGCGATTCGCAAGATCATAATAGAAAATGATATTTATGTCTTAAGTGATGAGATCTATTCGGCATTGACCTATAAGGAAAAGCATGTAAGCATTGCCTCCCTTCCGGGAATGAAGGAAAGGACCATATTGATAAACGGTTTTTCAAAGGCCTTTGCCATGACCGGCTGGAGGCTGGGATATGCCTGCGGCCCTGCGAATATGATCAAGCACATAACGAAGCTGCATCAATATTGTATAATGTGCGCGCCCACTACAAGCCAGTATGCTGCGGTCGAGGCCCTTAAGCACGGGGATGACGACGTAGTGGAAATGAGAGATGCATACGATCAGCGGCGGCGCTTTTTGATGCACAGATTTAAGGAAATGGGGCTTAAGTGCTTTGAACCTTACGGAGCATTTTACGTCTTTCCTTCAATCAGAGAATTTGGCTTAAGCAGCGAGGACTTTGCAACGGAGCTGTTAAAATCTAAAAAGATAGCGGTAGTTCCGGGAACAGCCTTCGGAGATTGCGGAGAAGGGTTCCTCAGGATAAGCTATGCCTATTCGATCGACAATCTTAAGGTTGCTCTGGACCGTATCGAGGAGTTTGTTGCGGAGCTTAGAAAATAGGCCCGGGGGAGATATGAGCCAATGAACGAAAAGGTACTCTCTACTCTGGAATTTGATAAGATACTGAAGCGTTTGGGGGATAAATGTTACAGCGAGAACGCGAGGGCGAGGTCGCTGGCGTTAAGACCCTATGACAGTATAGGAAAGGTCGAGACGGCGCAGTCCGAAACAGAGGAGGCGCTAAAACTGATATTTTCCAGGGGCTCCCTGTCCTTCAGGGGACTTAAGGATGTAAAGCGGTCTATCAAAAGGGCGGTGAGCGGAGGAGCGCTGTCCATACGTGAGCTTCTGGATATGGTACTCCTTCTCGAGATAACAGACAGGGTTAAAAAATACCCGGAGAATGAGGGAGAGACAAGGACGATCCTGACGGATAAGTTCGAGGGACTTACGCCGGAGCCCGCCCTTGTGAAAGCCATACGCTCGTGCATAGTCGATGAAGAGACTATAGCTGACGACGCCTCACCGGAGCTTTTCAGTCTGAGACGTAAAAAGAAAAAAGCTGCGGATTCCATTCATACTACCCTTCAAAACCTGATAAGAGGACAGCTTAAGTCATATCTCATGGAGCCCGTCATTACCATGAGAGGCGACAGATATTGCGTTCCGGTCAAGGCGGAATACCGCTCGACGGTATCGGGGATGGTTCACGATATGTCCTCCACCGGCTCGACAGTCTTTATCGAACCGGCGGCGGTGGTTGAGCTGAACAATTCTATCCGTCAGTACGAACTGCAGGAAAAGGCGGAAATCGAAAAAATCCTTATGTCTCTTTCGGAGCAATGTGCCGGGGAGGCAGAGTTCATCGACGCGGACTATGATATTCTGACAGAGCTGGACCTTATCTTTGCCCGGGCTGAGCTGGCCCTGGATATGAACGCTCAAAGGCCGCTCTTTAACACCGGAGAGATCATAAAATTACGACAGGCCAGGCATCCTCTGCTGGATGAGAAAAAGGCTGTCCCCATAGATATCCGTCTGGGAGAGGATTTTGACCTTCTGATAGTTACGGGGCCCAATACCGGAGGAAAGACCGTGGCCTTAAAGACCGTGGGTCTGCTGGAGCTTATGGGACTTTCGGGTCTGCACATACCGGCGGCCGACCGCTCGGAGCTCTCGTTTTTCAAGGAAATATATGCCGATATCGGGGATGAACAATCTATAGAGCAGTCGCTTTCAACCTTTTCATCACATATCACAAATGTAGTAAAAATCCTTCACGATGCCAATATAACAAGCCTCTGCCTCTTTGATGAGCTGGGAGCCGGCACAGATCCTACAGAGGGAGCGGCCCTTGCGGAGGCAGTCTTATCCTATCTGCATAAAAGGAGCATCAGGACGATAGCCACGACCCATTATGCGGAGCTTAAGGAGTATGCCCTGACTACTAACTGGGTGGAAAATGCCTGCTGTGAATTCGATGTGGCCACACTGAAACCGACCTACAGGATCCTGGTCGGGGTGCCGGGAAAGTCCAATGCCTTCGTCATTTCCCAAAGGCTGGGAATGCCGCAGCATATAATTGACAACGCCGCCAGGCTTATGAACGAGGAGGACAAACGCCTCGAGACATTGATGTCGAATCTCGAGGAGAGTAGACAGGAGCTGGAGAAGGAAAAGAGGGAACTGGAAAAGCAGCTTAATGATACGAGATCCTTAAACGGCAGGCTCAGATCCAAGGAAAATAAACTGGAGGAGAGCCGCGAGAAGCTTTTGTCCAAGGCGAAGGAGGAGGCCAGGGAGCTGCTGGCGCAGGCCAAGGAAACAGCGGATGAAACGATAAAATATATGCAGAAGTTTGCGTCTGCCGACGCTTTGAGGGAGGCAGAAAAGGCCAGGAGCAGGGTGCGCGAGGAGCTAAAGGCCGCGACGGGCTCGGGCAAGCACTTAAAGGACTTTGACGAGGTGCCCAGGGAGACGGAGGAATATGCAGGAGCCAGGGCCAAAGGCCATAAGACCCTCACAGAAAAAGACATTAAAATAGGCGATGAGGTAAAGATCGTTTCGCAGGACCTTAAGGGGATGATCAAAACCCTTCCGGATAAAAAGGGCTTTCTTTCGGTGCAATGTGGTATTATAAGCAATAAGGTACATATCTCAGATCTTATTTTGGTGGGGCAGAGCGCGAGACAAGCAGGCAGCAGCATACATTCCCTGGGACATGCAAAAAGCATTTCTCCCGAGCTTATGCTTATAGGAATGAAGGCTGACGAAGCGAGGGCAAGCCTTGAAGCATATTTGGATGATGCGTATTTAAGCCATCTCGGCCAGGTTCGTATAGTTCACGGAAAGGGCAGCGGGATCTTAAGGGATATGGTGCATTCATATGTCAAAAGGGTCAAGTATGTCAGTGAGTACAGACTCGGAGAATTCGGAGAAGGAGATTCGGGCGTGACGATAGTCAGGTTCAAGGATTAAGGGGGAAAAATGGCTGATAAGCAGAAGGTTTTGATAGTAGATGATGACAATAATATAGCTGAGCTTATTTCATTGTATTTTACAAAGGAATGCTTCGATACGCTTATAGCAAACGACGGAGAGGAGGCGCTGAGATCCTTTGAGAGCTTCAAGCCCGACCTCATCCTTTTGGATCTGATGCTTCCGGGCATGGACGGGTATCAGGTGTGCCGCGAGATACGCGGGAAATCACAGGTGCCCATAATCATGGTAAGCGCTAAAGGGGAGGTCTTTGACAAGGTTTTGGGACTGGAGCTCGGAGCCGATGATTTTATGGAGAAGCCCTTTGATTCAAAGGAGCTGGTCGCCAGAGCCAAGGCCGTATTGAGGCGGTATCATCCAAATCAGAAGGAGGAGTCGAACGCGGCCAAAAAGGTCGAATATCCGGATCTCATAATAAATCAGACAAATTATTCGGTGCTCTATTTTGGAAAGAATCTGGATATGCCGCCGAAGGAGCTCGAGCTTTTATATTTTATAGCCAGCCAGCCCAATCAGGTGTTCACCAGAGAGCAGCTTTTGGATCATATCTGGGGCTATGAATATATCGGCGACACCCGTACTGTCGATGTTCATATAAAGAGGCTTCGCGAAAAGATAAAGGACCACGATTCCTGGAGAATTTCCACGGTCTGGGGAATTGGCTATAAATTCGAAACAAATTAAAGGAACCGCGTGTAGATGAAGCTTCAAAAGACGCTGTATTTAAAATTTCTTGCAGCCTATCTTCTGTTTGGCTTTCTCTGTGTGATCACAATAGCGACTGTGACGAGTGACAGGACGCTTGAGCATCTTACCCGGGAAAGGGCAGATTCGCTGTATAGAGAGGCCTCGCTGGTAAGCGCCAGGTATGCCACGCAGATCTATGAGGACAGGGCAAGCGTGGAGATAGCCAGGGCACAGTTAAGGGCGATCGATACGTATATTTCATCTCCCATATGGCTTATAAACAACAACGGAAAGGTCATATTCAATTCCAGGACTCCCAGCGACGAAGAGGTCGAGGCGATATATACCGATTTTGACCCCACCTCCTCGGGAAGCTATTATATGACCGGAGATTTTTACGGGGCCTTTGACGAGGAGACCTTAAGCGTTTTTTCACCGATAACCTCGCGCTTTAAGGTGGTGGGCTATGTGGTGATACATACACCGATGCGGGCCATCGTCGCTTCGAGAAATGAGATCCTGAATATCAGTTATCTGACCCTGGGAATCATTCTCTTGCTCTCGCTGATAATTCTGGTAGTGTTTACCTTTGTGGTTTACCGTCCGCTCAGAAAGATCACTCACGCAGCTGAGGAATATGCCCTGGGGAATATGGGCTACAAAGCGGAGATCCACGGAAGAGATGAAATGGGGTATCTGGCGGGAACCTTGAATTTCATGGCTTCGGAGATCTCCCGGTCGGAGGAAAACCAGAGAAAGTTTATCGCAAATGTGTCACATGACTTCCGCTCACCTCTGACCTCCATAAGGGGTTATCTTGCAGCAATGCTGGACGGTACGATACCGGCCGAAATGCATGACAAGTATCTGAAGATAGTAGAGAACGAGACTGAGAGGCTTACGAAGCTGACGAACGGATTGCTGGAGCTGAATTCGCTTAATTCCAAAGGTATGATTTTGGAATACAGTGATTTTGATATAAATGCCGTCATAAAGCAGACTGCCGAGACCTTTGGCGGAATATGTATGGAGAAAAAAATCTCGATAGAGCTTATTCTTACGGGAGAGACCCTCTTTGTGCATGCCGATATGGGAAAAATACAGCAGGTGCTGTATAATCTGTTAGATAATGCAATTAAATTTTCGTATACAAATTCCATAATAAAGGTGGAAACTACAGAAAAAAACGGAAGGATCTTTGTTTCCGTCAAGGATTCAGGCATTGGAATACCGAAGGACTCTTTAAAACTCGTATTCGACAGATTTTATAAGACAGACCTTTCTAGAGGCAAGGATAAAAAGGGAACGGGTCTGGGACTGTCAATCGTAAAGGAGATAATCAACGCGCATAAAGAAAATATAAACGTCGTTTCAACAGAAGGCGTGGGATCAGAGTTTATTTTTACCCTGTCCGAATCGGACACTGAGGACTAGCTGTATGGATCATAAAACGGACGAAAATAAGACAGAAAACTATCAGTTTATTACGGAGAAGAGAAAAAATAAGCCCATAAATAAGCAGAAAATATTGTGGAGGGTGGTCTCTACTGTTATTCTTGCGGTGGTTTTCGGAGCTGTTTCCGCCGGTGTATTTACCCTAATGGTAAGGAGCAACGGAAGCGCGGACACGAGGGAGAGGGTTGATTTTACTCCGGAGGAGCAGACGCCGGAGGACCCTGTAGAGGCAGACACCAGCAGTGACAATGCCACGGTCTCGGCGGAGTCCGCTGCTGTGGAGGAGGTCAGCCAAAATGAGCCTGAAAAGGAAGAGGCCGAAGACAGGCGGACTGTTTCAGCGGCTTCGACAGGCACTCGTATAATCAATAACAAGATCGTGCAGAAGGTCTCCATCGGAATATCGGATTATAAGAAGCTCTATGAGGACCTGTATGAAGCGGCGACCAGGGCCTCCCGTTCCATAGTGACGGTGACCGGCATTTCCTCCGACACGGACTGGTTTGAAAATACCTACGAAAATACAGACCAGGCTTCCGGCCTGATACTTGCGGACAACGGCAGGGAGCTTCTGATAGTTGTGGAATCTAAAAACTTTGATGAAGATGACAGAATCAGGGTAGAGTTTTCAGACGGGACTAAGGCCGACGGAAAAAGGGGCATGAGCGATGCCAATACCGGGCTTATGATAGTCGGAGTAGAAATGGATCAGATCGGGGAAGAAACGCAGGAGGAAATAAGAGAGGCAGCGCTTGGAAATACCTCTGCTTCCGGCATGGTCGGGGAGCCGATCATAGCAATAGGGAGCCCCATAGGACTAAATTCTATCGCCTATGGCTTTGTGACCTCGACTGGACAGACACTTAACATGGTGGACAGGAATATCCATCTGGTAAATACGGATATATACGGCAGCAGGGGAGCTTCAGGAGTTATAGTCGACTACAACGGTTCGGTGCTTGGGATAATAACAGAG
>JAGBNT010000043.1 GCA_017634255.1 Lachnospiraceae bacterium | reverse complement strand
ATTAAATCGCCTTCGGCGATGGGGCAAAACCCATCGAAACCGCAACACATTGGGGCGTAACTGCGCAGTAAATGCGCAGTTCGCCAGTGAACAGTAACAATTACAATCCAGGTCATTATAAACGAAATTTTGAATATTGACTATATTAAACTTTAAAATTAAAATGTTCCATGGAACACAAAAGGTTAATCGTTTAAACTATATAAACGGTTGAGTGCACAGTAACTTTCTATCCGGAGGGAAAGATGAAGTACAAGGAGAACTGGGAAGAGACCAGAAAAAAATGGACAAATTACTGGAAACAGAGCAACGAGGGAAGACCGCTGATGTGCGTCATAGCCAGAAAGCCGGAGATAGAAGGGCTTTCTTCGGGGAAACCCGTTACTGACGGCGAGATAATGTGTCAGGGAAATATGTACGGGCTTCCGGAGGAATTGAAGTGGAAGGATATGGATGACAAGTACAGGAACGCTGAAAGGATCGTTGAGCGGTACAGGTATTTTTGCGAGACCCACGAATTTCTGGGGGAAGCCTTTCCCAATCTCTGCATAGATTTCGGACCGGGCTCCTTGGCTTCCTACCTTGGCAGCAATATACATTTCAACCCGGATACGGTCTGGTTCGAGCAGTGCATAGACGAGGACGATGAGTGGGAGGATGTGGATGATTTCAAGTTCGACCCCGACAATGCATGGTTCAAGGAGCATCTGGCACTGGCGAAGAGGTGCAGGGAGCTCGCAGGAGACGATTTCCCCGTGGATATCCCGGATCTCATGGAAAATGTGGATGTGCTCGCATCGTTGAGAGGAAATCAAAATCTGCTCATGGACATGGCGTCCGACGCAGAGAGCGTAAAGGAGAGGGTTGACCAGATAACCGGTCTATATTATGAATATTATGACAGATTTTATGACGCTGTTAAGATGGCGGACAATTCCAGTGCCTATACGGTATTCCAGATCTGGGGAGAGGGCAGGACGGTTAAGCTGCAGTGCGACCTTTCGGCAATGATCTCGCCGGAGTATTTCAGGGAATTTGTGCTTGACTCTCTTAAGGAGCAGTCCTCCCATGTGGACAATGTGCTCTATCATCTCGACGGACCCGATGCGATAAGGCATCTGGATGCGCTGATGGAGGTAGAGGGCATCAATGCCCTCCAGTGGACCAGCGGCGATGCGGGACCGGACGGAACGCTTGAGGACTGGGATGTTATATACGACAAGGCGATAGCCGCCGGAAAATCCATTTGGGTTAAGGTCTATTCGGGAGATATCGACGATTGGATCAAAAACTGCGAAAGACTTGTAATGAAGTATGGCTCACATTCGCTGTTTTTCCTGTTTCCGGAGATGAGCCACGAATATGCGGTAAAGCTTTTGGACTATGCCGAGAAGAACTGGAGCGATATAAAGGGAACATACGTAGAGCAGCTTGAGAGCTCAGACAGAGGTTAAAGGAGGGTAAAAAATGAGCGATGTCTATTTACTGGATGGTGCGGTAGGAACAAGCCTTTGGGAAAAATCGGGAGACGACCATTCTCCTGTATGGCAGTTCAACCTTACAAAAAGGGAGATCGTCAAGGAGCTTCTGGAGGAATATATCGAAGCGGGGTCGGAGCTCGTGCTTACGAATACCTTCGGTGTAAACAGGATAGTTGCTGACAGGGCGGGGTTTGATACTGCCGAGGTGATAAAGGCGGCAATGGAGATCCTCCACGAGGTCATCGACGGGAAGGTGAGCAAGAGGGGAGAGCCCATTAAGGGCATACTGAGCTCGGGCCCTCTTACCGTTATGGTTGAGCCTTACGGGGATATGGAAGAGGATGAGTGCTTTGAGATCTATGATGAGATATTTAAGGCAGCGGTGCCCTTCAAGCCGGACTATTTATGGCTGCAGACCTTTATGGACTTAAATATGCAGGAAATCGCAGTTCGCGCAGCCGACCAGTACGACATCCCTATCTTTGCCACCATGAGCTTTGAAAAGACCGGCAAGACCATGTTCGGAAACTCGCCCAAGGATGTGGTAGAGGTGCTGGGAAAGTACAAAAACGTTTGCGCCGTAGGCATGAACTGTTCGGTAGGACCAGATACGGCGGTGGATATAATAAAGGAGTTCAGTGAGTGTACGGACATGCCGCTCATCTTTAAGCCCAATGCGGGGCTTCCGATAGGAGCTTCGGGGGAGAGCACCATAGTCGAGGCGGATGATTTCGTAAAGAAGTCACTTCCGGCGCTGGAATACGGCGTAAAGTATATCGGAGGCTGCTGCGGCTCAAATCCGGAATATATAAGGAAGTTCGCCGCGGCACTGGGGAGATAGAAATCTCGGTGTAACTGTTCTAAACCCGGGGGGTTCAGAACAGTTACATACCGGTTAAAAATAAACAAAAACATAAACATTATTTACATGTTTGAACACTTAGGATACTGTTATTATTCGTATAGCAGACGACAAGGCGAAAAGAATTTTGTCGTTTTACAAATAATAACAGTATTTTTTTGAAGGGAGAAAAGGTATGAAAAAACGTATTCTTGCATCGGCATTGAGCGTACTCATGGTAATGAGCCTTACTGCCTGCGGCGGAGCAGGGGCAGCGGGACAGGCTGCAGCACCGGCGGCGGATTCAGGATCGGGAGAGGCACCCGCATCAGATACTGCGGCAGCAGCAGACAGCGGCAGCGCTGCATCCTCCGGCACGACCATAACGCTTATGGCTAGCCAGGACTGGGTAGAGGACGCTGAGCAGACCCTGGGACAGAAATTTGAGGATGAGACTGGTATTCACGTTGACTATCAGATACTTCCTGCGGACCAGTATCAGGATGTGCTCCTGACAAGGCTCAATAACGGCGAGGGCCCTGATATCTTTATGGCACAGTCGGGCTTCGCTCTTAAGACGACCTACAAGGTTCAGGATAATGCGGTAGATCTTTCCAACGAGAGCTGGGCTTCAACCTACGATGTTTTCTCTGCGGAGCAGACCTCGGTTGACGGAGTTAACTACGGAATGACCTACTACGATACAACTACGGATTATTATATGATCTACAACAAGAAGCTCTTTGAGGCAGCCGGGGTAACGGCGGTTCCCACCACCTTTGCCGAGTTTGAGGATGCCTGCCAGAAGCTTTTGGATTCAGGCGTTACACCTATCTACGAGCCCGTTGCGGACGGCTGGCACCAGACGATGCTCTGGGCGGAAAACGGACAGGTATTTGATAAGCTGGAGCCCGGAATAATCGACAAGCTCAACAAGAACGAGACCACCTTTGCGGAGAATGCGAACATGAAAAAGGCTCTTGAACAGCTCGGAGACCTTGCGAAGAAGGGCTACTTCGGAGATAACTACATGTCGGATGAATTTGCAAACGCAGAGAGCTTCCTTGCTAGCGGCGAATTTGCAATGTGCTTCTTAAAGCCCGGCGCTATCAAGAATATCGTAGCAAACGACAGTAATTCCGCTGGCTATACCGAGGCGGATTTCGGAATGTTCCTGCTTCCTCTTGTTGACAACCAGTACCTTAACGTGCATCCTACCGGACCCAGCAAGTTCATCTATTCCGGAAGTGCAAACATAGATGCGGCAAAGAAGTATCTCGAGTACATCACGACAAAGGAGAGCATCCAGTATGTTATAGATACGGCTGCCGATGTTGAGAACATGCCCTTTGAAGCAGGTCAGACACCCGAGTACTCGGATATGACCAAGACCTTCCTTGACAGCTATGACGATGCTCATTCGGGAATGGTTCTGCAGGATGTTGTTACATATTTCAACGAGCAGTGGATGGATATTTCTACCAACCTCGCAGCTATGTTCATGGGAGATATGACTGCCGATGATGTGCTTAAGGCAATCGACGACGGAAGGACACAGCTTGCGCAGGCAGCTGGCGATCCTGGCTGGCAATAATAGTTATTCCACAGCCTGCTTTCGATAGGCGGAGGGGTTCATATCCGTATATTTACGAAAAGTCTTACTGAAATGAAACTGGTCGGGGTAGCCAACGTGCTCCCCGACCTCTTTTATTGTCAGGGTGCTCTCGGCAAGCAGACGCTTGGCTTCGTGTATCCTTATGCCCGTAAGGAATTTTAGAGGGGTCTCGCCGACGTAGCGGCTGAAAAGCTTTGTCAGGTAGGCGGAGGTAAAGCCCATGGAATCCGAGAGGGCACCGATGTCTATATCCTCCATATAGTGCTCCTGCATATAGGAAACGGCATAGTCCACGTGCTCTCTGGCATCCCTGCCAAGAGAGGCATCCTCCTCCATCAGTTCATAGCGCTGGGAGAGCTTAAGGCGGAGCTTGTAAAAAACTGAGGAGAGGTCGTCCCTTGAGACCGGCTTTAGAAGGTAGTCGAAGACACCCAGCCTTATAGCCTCCTGCGCGTAGGTAAATTCCGCAAAGCCCGTAAGGAGGACAACCAGAATATCGGGATAGTGCTCCCGTATTTTTTTGGAGAGCTCCAGACCGCCCATGACAGGCATGTTTATGTCGGCGATAACAACATGGATGCTCTTTGTTTTAAGGACGTTAAGCGCCTCTTCACCGTTTGCCGCCTCCGCCGTGACCTTAAAGGAATCGTCAATCGAACCGATGAGACGGGAAACGGACTGCCGCAGCAGGTATTCATCATCCACCAGCAGGATATTATAGTGTTCAAGCTTTATCATCTGTATGCCTTCCTACCATTACGAATGCACCGCCCTCCTCCCGGTTTCCGAAATCAAAAAGAAAGGTGATTCCGTCCAGAAGATAGAAGCGGATAAATATATTGAGTATTCCCATGCCCTCTATCTTAAGGGAGGGAAGCGTGCCGGTTTTAAGTATCTCATCCATCTGGCTTCGAAGCTTTTTATCCACCTTCGGGTCGAAGCCGGCTCCGTTGTCCTCCACCCGTATATAGAAGGCGCCTTCGCTGGAATATCCCCTGACCCTTATCCTCCAGGGAGGGGCACCGGCGGTTACAGACTTAATGGCATTTTCCACGAGAAGCTGAATACAAAGCTTCGGGATCTGGTAATCCAGGAGCTCATCCTCGACCTCGAAGCTGTATTCAAGGGCGTCGCCGAAGCGAAGAGACATACATTCCAGATACATGTCCGTGAGCTCCAGCTCCTCCTCGATACTCGTGAGCTGGTCGCGGTTGGATGAAATATAGCGTAAGATCTGGGATATATTATAGACCATTTTTTCAACCTGGTCAGTATGCCCCTCGTTTGCCATCTCCGCGATGCTGGATAAGGAATTGTAAAGGAAATGGGGGTTCATCTGGGACTGGAGCGCCAGCATCTGCGCCTGTACCTCCTGCTCGTTTAAAACCATCATCTGCTTTACCGCGGCATCTCTGGAGCGTATGTTTTCATTTAACGAGGCTTTCAGCTTATCTATCTCCCTTATCCCCGTATCCTCCATCTCGATCTCGACGGAGCTTCCGCCCTCTGAGCGCTCGAGAAAGTGATATATGCGGCGTATCGGGTCGGAGAGCCTTCGGGAAAGCAGGTTGGAGAGCACGAGGCTTAAGCCGAATACCAAAGCGACGAGGATAAAGGTCCAGGTCAGCGACCGGTAGACAGGCGAGAGAAACTCCGAATTTCCAACCGCCAGCACGATGGTAAAATCGCTGTTATTAAGATCATAGTAGCAGCAGTATTCCTTCTGCCCGGTAAGGTGGTTATATATGGCGCTGCCCTCCTTTGAACGCCAGTCAAGATAGGGGAAGGTCATGACCCCGTCATCCTCATGGGGGAAGATGATATTACCGCTGCTGTCGTAGATTATCACCCGGGGAGAGTAGCTAAGGGCGGGCTCAAGGGCGGAGCTGAAAACTGTGTCGTAATACTTTCTGGCACAGATAAAGCCAAGGGGAGTATGGTAGGAATTAAAGTACATCCTGTATATGGAAAAGTATTTTTCATCCTCCGCATTTAAGGAGTATTCAGACTTAAAGGAATCCGAGGGCGAGATGTCGATATACATCCGTCCGTTGGAGGCATAGGCTGATTGAAAGCGCCTATCGTCCTTATCCTCCGAGAGAGTCCCGTTAAAGTTGCCAACGCCCAGTCCGACCCCGTTCATATCGTAAATATTAAGCTGCCTTATGGAGTAGTCAAAGCCCTTGTGCTCCATTAAAACCTCGGTCAGATGGCGCCGTATCTGGTTTTTAACGTAGGGGTCATCGTCCTTTAAAGTGTATTCGGCAAAGGTGGTCTTAAGATCGGAGGAATTGATGGAGTTTAGGCATATGGTGTCGAGCTGGTTTATCTGCAGGTCGATATTTTCTCCGATGGAATTGCAGCTGTGGCGCAGGTCCTCAAGGGCGTTAGAGCGCAGGGTGCGGTACTGCATAACGGAGAAGATGATAGTAAGCGCCCCCAGAAAGGCGGCGATTATCAGCATGAAATATTGGGTCAGTATACTCTGAATGTCACGTCTTTGCTTAAACATGCTTTTAAGTATACATCACATGGTTAAAAAAATACATAAATCAGACGTATTCTTGCATGGAGAGAGTGCAGGACAAGGGGGTAAAATTCTTCGTAAGAAAGGGCGGAAAGCCGTCTGATTTTATATTATGTAAACTGAACATAGCTTAATGGGAGGGAGAAAGGTTGAAAAAGAATATTGTTTATCCCTGGTATTTTGCTGTTGTCTCCGTTGTGATCTACGGAATATTCAGCGTTCTGCCGGGTCTTATCGGTATAGGCTACTCATTCACAGACTGGTCGGCTTATTCGGATGAGCTGCATTTTGTGGGCTTTAAAAATTTTGCCGGGGTTTTCAGCGGAAACAGCGATTATTTGAGATATATCGGAAATACTCTTTTATTTACGCTCATAACCACTGTATTTAAGACTGGGCTGGGGCTGATCTTTGCGATAGCCTTAAGCTCGAAGATAAAGTTCCAGAACTTTCACAGGGGCGTCCTTTACATGCCCGCTGTACTGCCGATACTGGTAACCGGTCTTACCTTCACCTCTATCCTAAATCCCAAGATGGGCTTCTTAAACAGCTTTTTAAGAACCGTGGGGCTTGAGTCGCTGGCAATGAAATGGCTGGTGGACCCTAAGATAGCCTTCTTCTCTGTCATGGGAGTGGATATATGGAGAGGCACCGGCTATATAATGACGATGCTTATCGCCGGTATAGCCGCTATCCCGAAGGTCTATTACGAAGCCGGCTCCATCGACGGAGCCAACGGCTGGCAGCGCTTTGTCTATATCACGCTTCCGATGCTAAAGCAGACCATAGCTGTAACCATAGTCTTAAACGTCCTTTACGGTCTCAAGGTCTTCGATATCATCTATGCCCTTACAAACGGCGGACCCGGACACCGTACGGAGGTAATGTACACGGCGGTATTCAAGATGATGTCCAAGGGACTCTACGCAGAGGGTACGACGATCAGCTCGGTAATGTTCATCTTTATGATTATCATCGGTTTCTTTATGATAAAGATACTTACGAAAGACGAGGTGGTTGAGTGATGAATAAACGAAGCGCTTATATGACACAGGCTGTGCTGCAGAATATCTTGGCATGGGTCGCATCGCTTATGGTGATAATCCCGATGTTTCTAATACTGATCAACTCCTTTAAGGCGGACGGGGAGACAATGGCGATCTCCGCCCACCTGCCGAAGATATGGCATGTTGACAATTTCGCAACGGTCATCGAAAAGGGAAAGCTGATACGCAGCTTCTTAAACAGCCTTTTGTACGCAGGAGTTTCAACGATAGTGACCGTGCTTTTCGGCTCTATGGCAGCCTATATCTTTTCGAGACGCAGAACGGGCTTTATCAGCTTCCTTTATATGTTTGTGATCCTTGGTATGGTCATACCGGTGAACTACGTCGCCCTGACAAAGGTAATGCAGTTTACGAACCTTAACAATACGCCTCTTGGAATAATACTTTTGTACGTGGCAATGCAGACTCCGTTTACGGTATTTCTTATCTTCGGCTTTGTTTCAAAGGTGCCGGTGGAGCTGGACGAGGCGGCGGTTTTAGACGGCTGCTCTCCCTTAAGGCTCTATTTCAGTATCGTAATGCCGCTTTTAAAGCCCGCGCTGATCACGGCTTCGGTGCTTTGCTTCCTGAATACATGGAATGAATTTACCATGCCGCTTTACTTTTTAAATACATCGGAGAAATGGCCCATGACCCTTGCAATTTATAACTTTTTCGGGCAATATGAAATGAGTTGGAATTTAATCTGCGCCGATGTACTGTTGACCTGTGCACCTGTTATAATCATGTATCTGCTGTGCCAGAGATACATCGTAGGCGGACAGACCGCTGGTGCTGTTAAAGGGTAAAACGTCCGGGGTAAAACGTCCGGGGTAAAACGTCCGGGGGACGTTTTACCGGCACGCTTTGGAGCGCTGAGCGCTCCAGTGCCGCGGGACCTACCGGCAATGAATGTTTATCTGAAAGCGAGTGCACCGACCGAAGCGAAGCGTAGACGCTGGCGTCGGGGTGTAATGGCAGTGAAGGTTTTACAGAGGCCAGTGCCGCGGGGCGTAGTGGCATAGAATGTTTAGGAGGACATTATGATCGAAGCAACACAATTTCCCTGTGAACACAGGGACGATATCTGCTTAAAGACCGAAGAGGGAAATTTCAGATTTCAGTCGATAAGTGAAAACATCATCCGCTGTGAATACACAACCGCAGAGGATTTTGTGGCAATCTCCCCGATAGGAGTGGAGAGTGTGGCAATACCCCTGCTCTCCGCAAGGGAGGATATTGATAAGTATATAGTTTCCGCAGGCTCGCTTAAGGTCGAGATAAATAAGAAGGACAGCCGCTTTACCTGGATAGGACCCAGAGGCGAGAAGCTTTTGCAGGAGGGGGATAAGGAGCTTACGGAAACCCCTGTCGTATTCTATACCCTAGACGGCGAGGAGCCCGTGATAAGGCGGGTAAAGACCGTAGACGGAGAGAGGAACTTTATTGAGAACCTGCATCCGATACAGGAGAGGCTGGCTTTTAAGGCAAAGCTTAATTTCGAGTTTGAAGAGGACGAGAGCATCCATGGCTTCGGACAGGCAGAGGAGGGGATATTTAATTACCGCGGGCATACCCAGTATCTATACCAGCACAACATGAGAACGCCGATACCCTTTTTCATTTCCAGCAAGGGCTACGGTATTTTGGTGGACTGCGGCTGCCTAATGACCTTTAACGACGACGAGAGAGGCTCCTATCTGCATCTGGAAAATGTAGAGCAGCTTGACTACTACTTTATAACCGGAGAGAAGATGGACGACATCATCACGGGCTTCAGGATGCTGACCGGAAAGGCGGCGCTCCTGCCTAAATGGTCCTACGGCTATATCCAGTCCAAGGAAAGGTACGAGAATCAGGATGAGCTGGTATTTACAGCCACCCGGTACAGGGATCTGAATGTGGGATTGGACTGCGTAGTCCAGGACTGGAAGACCTGGAAGGACGACGAATGGGGCTGTAAGAGAGTTGACAGGGAGCGCTTCCCGGACTTAAACGCCATGTCGGAAAAGCTCAATGAATTAAATGTACATTCCATGGTCTCGATCTGGCCCAATATCAATTCCGGAACGGTGGATCACGACGAGATGAAGGAAAAGGGGTACCTTTTGCAGGATATGTCCACCTATGATGCCTTTAACGAGGAGGCGAGGCGCCTGTACTGGGAGCAGTGTGAGCACGATCTTTTCAGCGGCGGCTTCGACGCATGGTGGTGCGATTCCACGGAGCCTTTTTCAGGACCGGACTGGAGCGGAAAATATATGCGAGAGCCCTGGGAGAGGTTCGAGCTGGTAGGGCGCGAGCATGAGAAATTCCTCGGTCAGCAGAGGGCAAATCTCTACTCCCTCTATCACGCCAGAGGGATATTCGAAAACCAGAGGACATCCAATCCGGATAAAAGAGTTTTAAATCTGACCCGATCGGGCTACGCGGGAATACAAAAATACGGCACGATGCTCTGGTCGGGAGATGTCAGCGCCAGCTGGGACACCTTAAGGAAGCAGGTCGTCGAGGGGCTCAATATGGCGTTCAGCGGGATGCCCTGGTGGACCCTAGATATCGGAGGCTTCTTCGTCGTAAACAAAAATTGGGAGAAGAGGGGCTGCGGCTGCAATAACGATCCGAGTCCGAAGTGGTTCTGGCACGGCGAGTACGAGGAGGGAGTGGATGATCTTGCCTATCGAGAGCTATATGTGCGCTGGCTGGAGCTTGGAGTATTTCTTCCTATGTTTCGCTCACACGGCACTGATGCTGCCAGGGAGATATGGAATTTCGGAGTACCGGGGGAGGTGTTCTACGATTCCATCGCTAAGAATATAGCCTTAAGATATTCGCTTATGCCCTATATCTATTCCATCGCAGGAAATGTGTTCCTGCGGGACGGTCTGATGATAAGGCCGCTCATCTTCGATTTCCCCAGAGATGACAGGGCGAAAAACGTGGACAATGAGTATATGTTCGGACCGTCGCTCTTGGTCTGCCCGGTTACCCATCCGATGTTCTTCGGGAAAAACTCAACCATGATGGGAACGGCAAATACTACCGTAAGCTGCTATCTGCCTGCCGGCTGCGCCTGGTATGACCTGTATACACAAGAGCGCTTCTACGGCGGCTGCGAGGTTACGGTCAATTCCTCTCTGGACAGGATACCTGTTTTCGTGCGGGCAGGCTCGATCATCCCGAGGGAGAAGGAGCTGTCCTACGCCAGTGAGGAGGTTAAGACTCCGCTGGAATTTCATATTTATCCCGGTGCAAACGGAAGCTTTGATTATTATGAGGACGGCGGAGATGATTACGCCTATGAGGACGGGATATGCAACGATATCCTGTTAAGCTGGGATGATGACAGGAGTGAGCTGACGGTAGGAGCGTCGAGCTATATTTTCCCCGGCTCGCTTAAGGGAAGGAAGTGCGTTGCCATTATGGGAAACAGAAGGAAGGAGTTTACCTATATGGGCAGAGAGATAACTGTGTCGGTGTAATAATGTAGGTAAGGGCTGCCTCTGCGGCAGCCCCTTTTTTTACAACAACGTAGTTTAACAAACTACGTGTAATAGTTTTTGTTGACATATGCGGTTCATCTTAATATAATTCTCTTCGTGTTTTATGTTTTTGTTTCATGAATTAGAGGAGAGTATTATGAGAACCTACGACGACAGGATGTTCATTGACACCTTTGAACACGATTTTACCTGGCTGAACGGCTTCCTGCGAAACGTTGGCAGATATCCGGAAAAACTGGCGGTGCTGGACCCGGATACCGGGACCTTTCTTACATACAGGGAATTAAACCTCGAGGTAAACCGCCTTGCCAACGCCCTTGCAGGCGACGGAGTCGGAAAAAACGATCTTGTATTGACAGCGATACGCAACTGCCCCGCCTTCGCCGTTACCTATATAGCCCCGAGAAAGCTTGGAGCTATCCTGCAGCCGGCAAACTACAATCTCGCAGCCGGCGAACTTTCACTCCTTATAGACCATAACGAGCCGAAGGTCATAATATATTCCGCCAACACGGCGGACACCGTGGTACAGGCACTAAAGCTTTGCAGCCATAAGCCTGTAAGGGCAGTGCTTTGTGACAATATCGAGGGAAGGGAAATTCCGGAGGGTCACGTAAGCTACGAGGAATATACGGCGAACATAAGCGACGAAGAACCGAAGATGCAGGTAAGACCCCATATCTACGACGAGGTGCTGCGTCTTTGCACCTCCGGGACCACGGCACTGCCCAAGAGCGTGCCGGTAAACGATATAAACGAGGTACTCTCGGCTCACGATGCGATCATGCAGTACCAGATGAATATGACGGACAGGACGATGAACATGACTCCCCTTTTCCACAGAGGAGGCTGCCACTGCGGAGGAACCTGTCCTTCTCTTTATGTAGGGGCATCAATGGTTATGATGCGTGTCTTCGACGCAAAGAAGACCCTGAACTGGACGGAGGAATACGGCATAACCTTTCTGATCGGAGCCCCCTCTTCCCTTGAGATGCTCTCGAGGCTGCAGACGAAAAAGCCCCGGAATATATCGTCCCTTAAGGGTATAGTCACAATGGGGGCGCCCTTTGACAAGCTTGCCTGTGAAACATATCTTGATACCTTAACCCCGAATATATATAATGGGTACGGTACTACGGAAACACTCTGCAACTGCTATCTGCGTCCTTACGACCTGCCGGAGGCGGCGGGCAGCATAGGAGGAAGCTGCATAGACGACGAGGTCCGCATAGTTCGTGCCTATCCGGAGAAAAAGGCAGAGCCGGACGAGCTGATCCCCAGAGACGGGGAGACGAGGGGCGAGGTCATAATCCGCTCCCCCGCCAAGGGAACCTATTCCTACTACAACAATAAGGAGCTCGAGCAGGAGAAATTCTATAAGGGCTGGATGTACACCGGGGATACGGGAACCTGGAATGAAAAGTCCCATATCACCATCTGCGGAAGGAAGGACGATATGATGATCGTCTCCGGGGAAAATATCTACCCGACCCAGATAGAGGAGGCTCTGGATTCCAACCCGAAGGTAAGGGAGTCAATAGTAACCGGAGTGCCGGATAAGGATAAATACAGGGGCGAGGTCGTTGCGGCGTATATAGTCCGCGAGGACGAAAGCCTCACCATAGCTGATCTTATCGCATTTTGCAGTACCCATCCGATGCTCTCGGAATATAAGAGACCAAGATATTACGCTTTTATCGATGAAGTGCCGAAGACGGCAACGGGCAAGAAGATGCATTACAAGATAAAGCAGCAGGCAGCCCTGGATATGGAAAGCGGAATTTTAAGGAGAAAGGACTGAGGGCAGATGGGTTCAAGGATAGTCACGACCGGCGCAGGACTGCCGGAAAAGATAGTCAGCAATGCAGAGCTGGGAAGGCTCATTGAAGGCATAGACGATGCCTGGGTGGTAAAGAGGACGGGCATCAGGGAAAGACGGATAGTGACCGGGGAAAATACCTCTGACCTGGCAGCAGGGGCGTCAAGGCAGGTGCTGGAGAGGAGCGGAACCGATGCGAAGGAGATAGACCTTATAGTTGCCGCTTCGATCACACCGGACTACCAGTCACCGAATCTCGCAAGCATGGTGCAAAGACAGCTGGGAGCGGACAACGCGGTTTGCTTCGTAGTTTCGGCGGCCTGCTCGGGCTTTATGTTTGCGCTTAGCGTAGCCGATAAATATGTAAGCGCCGGGCTTGCAAAAAGGGCGATAGTTATAGGAGCCGAGGTTTTGAGCAAGGCAACGGACTGGGAGGATAAGAATACCTGCGTGCTCTTCGGAGACGGGGCGGGGGCAGTGCTTTTGGAGAGCTCCGATAAGCCCTCGATCCTGCAGGAGGAGATGGGCTCAAAGGGGAGTAAGTCCAATGTGCTGACCAGTGGATATTCTCCTGCGGCAAATCCGTTTAACGAGACAGAGCCAGTAAAGCCGGAGGATGCGTATATAAGAATGGACGGTCTTGAGGTATTCAGCTTTGCGGTAAAGAGGCTAAGCGCCGGGATAGTCAGCGTTCTGGACAAGGAAGGACTGTCGCTTAAGGAAATAAAATATATAGTGCCACATCAGGCAAATTTGCGTATAATAGATGCAGTGGCAAAAAGGCTCAGCGCCCCGATGGATAAGTTTTACATGAATCTTGAACGCTTCGGGAACACCTCCTCGGCAAGCATACCCATAGCTTTAAACGAGCTTAACGGGCAGGGCAAGCTGCAAAGGGGAGATAAGCTCATCCTTGCAGGCTTCGGAGGCGGGCTTACCTGGGGAACGATGCTGATCGAATGGTAAGGGACCGAAAAAAGGTTTACATAATTACGGCAACCGGCTGCAATACGAGAAGTAGAAAAAATATTCAGGGAGGATATTACAGGGTGATATTTGAAAAGATCAGGGATATAATAGCAGAGAGAACGGACATCGATGCCAGCAATATAACTCCGGAAACGAACATGAAGGAGGATCTGCAGGCGGATTCTCTGGATCTGTTTCAGATCATAAGCGACATCGAGGACGAGTTCGGGGTAGACATAGAGTCCCCCAGCGATATAGTATATGTAAGCGACGCAGTGGAAATGATAGAAAAGCTTATAGAAAACGACAGATAAAAAACGACAGACAGAAATATGAAAGCGATATCCTGGAATGTGAACGGCTTAAGAGCCGCTATGAACAAAGGCTTTATGGAGACCTTTACGGCTCTGGATGCCGATATCTTCTGCCTGCAGGAGACGAAGCTGCAGGAGGGGCAGATTGACCTCGACCTCCCCGGCTACCGGCAGTACTGGAACTATGCCGAAAAGAAGGGGTATTCGGGAACGGCGATATTTACAAGGCTAAGCCCTGAAAATGTTTCCCTTGGAATAGGAGTAGAGGAGCATGACCACGAGGGCAGGGTAATAACCCTCGAATTTAAGGACTATTATTTCATAACCTGCTATACTCCCAATTCCCAGGACGGACTTAAGAGGCTGGACTACAGGATGCACTGGGAAGAGGACTTCCTGGACTATATAAAGAAGCTCGATGAAAAAAAGCCGGTTATCTTTTGCGGAGACTTAAATGTAGCCCATCAGGAGATAGATTTAAAAAATCCGAAGACCAACCATAAAAATGCGGGCTTTACCGATGAGGAGCGCTCCAGGATGACGGAGCTTTTATCAAACGGCTTTATAGATACCTGGCGCTTCTTTTATCCCGAGGCGGCAGATATATATTCCTGGTGGTCCTACCGCTTCCATGCCAGGGAGAAGAACACAGGGTGGCGCATAGATTATTTCATAGCTTCCTGTCGTCTGAAGGAGCGCTTAAAGGCGGCGTATATCCACACCGACATCCTTGGTTCGGATCACTGTCCGGTGGGGTTGGATATAGATATATAAAGGTAACTGCTCCTAACCCAAGGGGTTCTTAACAGTTACATATAAAGATATAAAAGGATGTGGTAGATTCAATGGGTGAGAATGAGGGGGGCATAAAGCTTTACGTGGTTTTGCCCTGCTACAACGAAGAGGCTATATTGGAGATCAGCGCAAAAAAGGCATTGACGCTTTATGATACACTGGTCAGGGACGGTTTAGTTAGTGACACAAGCCGTCTTTTATTTGTTGACGACGGTTCAAAGGACAGGACCTGGGAGATAATCGAAAGCCTGCATGAAAAGCACCGGTGTATCTGCGGGATAAAGCTTTCCCGGAACAGGGGACACCAGATTGCCATCTTTTCAGGAATGACCTATGCGGCAGAGCACGGAGCGGACTGCGTTATTACGATAGACGCCGATCTGCAGCAGGATATCAACGCTATCCCGAAGTTCCTTGAGAAATACAGGGAGGGCTGCGACATAGTATACGGGGTCAGGAACTCCAGAGATACGGACAGCTTTTTCAAGAAGACCACGGCAACGATGTACTATAAATTCATGAGATCCTTAGGCTGCGAGCTCATAGAGCAGAGCGCGGACTACAGGCTTTTGTCCAGAAAGGCAGTCAAGGCTCTCGATTCCTATAAGGAGAGCAATCTCTTCATAAGGGGACTCGTGCCGGAGCTCGGCTTTAAAACGGACATAGTTCACTTCGACGTGTCGAACCGCGAGGCTGGGGAATCCAAATATACCTTAAAAAAGATGGCGACCCTGGCGCTTAACGGGATAACCTCTTTTTCGATCCGACCGATAAGGATAGTCACCCTCCTGGGTTTTGTGGTATTCTTAATATCGCTTGTGATGATGGTACAGACTGTCGTAGACCATATAAACGGGGCTGCGGTAAGAGGCTACCCCACGATGATGATAAGCATATGGTTTCTTGGCGGGGTACAGCTTTTATCCTTAGGGATAATCGGGGAATATGTAGGACGGACCTATATGGAGTCAAAGAGCAGACCCAGATATTTTATAGATAAGGAGACTGGCGACGAATGATAGAATTTCATGCAGACGATTACGGACTTTTTCCGGCAGCGTCGAGAAGGATAATCGAATGTGCGAACGACGGGTACTTAAGCGGGATAAGCATTATGCCCAACTCCCCGAGGCTCGACGAGTGCATGGATATACTCAAGAAGGAATGTAAGAGGCAGCTGCGCCTTACCATCCACTTGAATTTAGTGGAGGGAAAGCCCTTAAGCCCGGTGGAGGAGGTTCCTGACCTTGTGGACGAGGAGGGAAATTTCGACATCTCCTTCGAGGAAATCCTGCTGGCGAACATCCTGCCCGGCACCGGGAAGGATATAAAGGCGCAGATAAAGACGGAATTTAAAAGGCAGATAGACAACTGCTTAAAATATTTCCCCGGGGGGAAGGGAATAAGGCTGGACAGCCACAGGCACTATCACTGCATACCTCTTATCTTTGACGTTATAGACGAGCTTATAAAGGAAGAGGGCTACGATGTCACATCGGTCCGCATAACCCGGGAGAAGCCCGAGTTTTACAGGGGTATAACGAAGTTTGAGTATCTAAAGCCCTTGAATGTCATAAAGGCAATATTGCTAAATACCTTATGCCAGATTGACCATTTAAGGCACAGGGAGCTCTATTCGCTTTATGCCTCCGACTTCTCGGGAGTTATGTTCTCGGGTCATATGACCTACAAAAATCTTATAAGGATACTTAAGAATATCTCCGCAGGGCGCAGCGCCTTTCAGGAGAATATAGAGCTTCTGTTCCATCCGGGAGCTGTTTTGGAGGAGGAGGACGTGGAGCTTATCACCGACTCATCCGACGCGGGCTTTATGACCAGCGGTATGCGCCTTAAGGAGGGGGAGGCTCTTAAGAAGATAAAGAGATAAGACCGGCATGAATGTTGAAGTAGACGGAATAAATATAAGCGTAAAGATTACCGGCTCCGGGGAGGAGACGGCGGTGATGCTGCAGGGGTGGGGTACTGATCTAGGAGTATACGATAGTGTTGCGGCTGCAATAAATGAAAAATATAAATTCGTCCAGTTCGACCTGCCGGGCTTCGGAGGGAGCGACGAGCCCCCGGAAGCATGGAATGTGGACGCTTACGCGGATTTTTTCTGTAAGTTCATGAGTAAGCTCGGAATAGAGAGGGCGGTCCTTATCGGACACTCCTACGGAGGCAGGGTCATAATAAAGCTTGCCGCGAGAGGGGAGCTGCCCTTTGAGATAAGCCGTATCGTACTTATAGACAGCGCCGGCATCCTTCCGAAAAAAAGCTTTTCGCAGAGGATGAGGATAAGGCGGTATAAGCTTTTGAAAAATATCCTGAATTTAAAGCTCGTATACGCCCTGTTCCCTGAGCTCATCGACGACTGGAGGAGCCGTCAGGGCTCGGAGGATTACCGAAATGCCAGCCCCATGATGAAAAAGTGCATGGTAATGGCGGTAAATGAGGACTTAACGGAGTGTCTTCCGAAGATAAAGCAGGAGACTCTTTTGATCTGGGGAGATAAGGACACTGCAACGCCAATTTCCGACGCAAAGCTCATGGAGGAGAAGATACCTGATGCCGGACTTGCTGTAATAAGCGGAGCCGGGCATTTTTCCTTTTTGGAGCAGCCGGCAGTTTTCAGAAGCATCATGCGTTCATATTTTAAGATCGGAGCGTAAAGGATGTTGATAAGAACCGTCATAGCCCTTATCCTGTCCGCATATGCGTTGTTTCTTACCCTAAGACACAATATGCATATGTTCCAGCTAAACGGCTATAAGAATGATGAGCATATACACTGGCTCAAAAAGAATATAAGGCAGCAGTGGCTCTTAGTCTTCGGACTTATCCTTGGAGTGCTGCGCCTCTTCGTTCCATTCCTCGCGCTGGATATTGTCATATATCTTACACTTCTTCTGGATATTCTGGTCTACAGAGCATTGCGAAGGCTAAATACCAAGAAAAAGCTTGTATATACCCCGAGGGTAAAGAGGATGATGGCGACCATACTTATCCTGACTGCGGGGTGTATCGCTCTTTGCGCCCTGACCGGCGGCTTAAAGCCGCTTACCGGGGTATGCCTCATACTGGTTTCGGCGCAGCTTTTTATGAATATCCTCGCCAATATAGTCAATCACCCGATAGAGAAGGGGATAAGCGATTATTATATAAATGACGCAAAGAGGATACTTAAGGCGGCGGAGGGGCTTACCATCATAGGGGTCACCGGAAGCTACGGCAAGACCAGTATGAAGTTTTTCTTAAAGGAGCTGCTGCAGAGCCGGTACAATGTCCTAGTTACGCCGGGAAACTTTAATACGCCTCTGGGCGTTACCATCACGGTCAGAAATTATCTTAAACCCACCCACGAGATATTTATCTGCGAGATGGGAGCCAGAAGGGTGGGTCAGATAAAGGAGCTTTGCGACCTGGTTCACCCGAAATACGGCATCATTACCTCGGTGGGACCCCAGCACCTTGAAACCTTCTTTTCCATCGACAATATAAAGAAGACCAAGTTTGAGCTCGCGGATGCCATTCCCGGGGACGGACAGGTATTCTTAAACGGGGACAACGAATATATCAGGGAACAGGCAGCGCCCTATCCTAATAAGACCTTTTATTTCTCCGAAAAGCAGGGCGAGGGCTACCAGGCAAAGGATATATCGGTATCGCAGTTTGGAACGGATTTTACTATTGTAACGCCAACGGGGGAGAGTGAGACCTTCCAGATGAAGCTCATAGGAGCCCATAACGTTATAAATATTGCCGGAGCCATAGCCGCAGCCCATACCCTCGGGATTTCTCTAAAGGATATGAAGATACCGGTGCGCCGGCTAAAGCCCGTGGAACACAGGATGCAGATGATAGAGCACGGAGTGGTAACGATAATCGACGATGCCTATAATTCAAATCCTGTGGGCTCCAAGGCGGCGGTGGAGACGCTTTCGATGTTCGACGGAGTAAGGATATTGATAACTCCGGGCATGGTGGAGCTAGGAGAAAAGGAAGAGGAGTACAATTTCAAGTTCGGAACCTACGCGGCGGAAAATTGCGACTACATACTGCTGGTGGGGAGGAAGCATACCGAGCCCATAAGGAAGGGGGCTTTGAGCAGGGGCTTTCCCGAGGATAAGCTGTCGGTATATGAAAGGCTTGAGGACGCTATGGGCTATGCCTATAAGATAAAGGAGCAGGGACATAAGTACATCTTGCTGGAAAATGACCTGCCGGATAATTATTGAGGAATTGAGGAAAAGATTATGAAGCTAAAGGTTGCGTGTATTTTCGGCGGGAAGAGCGTGGAGCATGAGGTTTCCGTCATATCGGGCATACAGGCGATACGCAGTATGGATACCGATAAGTACGATGTGCTTCCGGTATATATGACTAAGAAGAACGAGATGTATATCGGGGACGGCATCGGCACCATAGAGGAGTACAGGGATATAGACGCCCTGCTGCAAAAGTCCCATAGGGTAATAATGGTCAATAACGGCGGGAAGGTGCAGCTTATGGGCTATCCCGTTAAAAAGCTGGGGAAGAATCTTACCCTTGACATAGACGTGGTATTTCCCGTGGTTCATGGAACGAACGTGGAGGACGGGGCTTTGCAGGGGTATCTAAAGACGTTGGGCATCCCCTTCGCAGGGTGCGATGTAACTGCCTCGGCAGTGGGAATGGATAAGTATATCCAAAAGGTAATACTCAAAGAGGCGGGGGTTCCGGTGCTCGATGCGCTGACCTTCGTATTGTCGGACTATGAGGATATAGGCGGGATGATGGACAGGATAGAAAAGGAGCTGGGCTTTCCCGTAATAGTAAAGCCCGTGAACTTAGGCTCCAGTGTCGGAATAAGCGTAGCTCACGACAGGGTGGAGCTCTCCGATTCGATAGACGATGCCTTCAGGTATGCCTCAAGGATATTGGTGGAGCACGCCATAACCAGATTAAGAGAGATAAACTGTTCGGTGCTCGGAGACGAAAACGCCGCGGAGGCTTCGGAATGTGAGGAGCCCTTACATTCAAAGGATATCCTAAGCTATGAGGATAAATATGTAAGCAATGCCAAGGGCGGAGGCTCAAAAGGAATGGCGAGCGTGTCCAGAAAGATACCGGCTGAGCTTTCGCCAACAAAACGGGAGGAGGTTCGCTCCATGGCGGTAAGGGCGTTTAAGGCATTAGGCTGCTGCGGGGTCTCCAGGATAGACTTTATGATAGATGAGGAGACGGACAGGCTTTATTTTAACGAGATAAATACGATACCCGGCTCACTTGCCTTTTATTTATGGGAGCCGCTGGGGGTTTCCTATAAGGAGCTTTTAAACAGGGTTATAGACCTTGCTCTTAAGAGGGCGAGAAATGAGGAGAACCTGACCTTTACCTTTGATACAAATATCCTAAGCTCCGCAAGCTTCGGCGGAAGCAAGGGCGGGAAGGTGTGAATGAGCAACGAATTGTTACATTATGTTCACAAATTGTATACAAAATAATAGTTATTTATTAACAAGCTGTGTGTATTATGTATACAACAGATACAAACAGTTTCGATCATTCCTCAAACTTTTTGTTTTATAAAAAATCTTTTTCATGCTGAGCCGCTTAAGTAGATCTTAAGCGGCTCCCTCCCTTTTATCCCCCATTTTATAGTAAACGAAATTAAAAATTTCGTTTACTATAAAGCTCCGCGAGGATGCGCACGGATTTTATAAGGAAATATGCCGCTTTCAGCGGCTAAAATCCGGCGCAGCAAACGACAAAACGAAAAGACTTTTGTCGTTTGCTATACTTGCGAATCAACGGCAATCAGTTTAAACTAAAGTAGGAATTTTGTGTCCGTATGTTGCCGGACAGATATGCTGACTTGTAGTTACGTAATAGTTTTAAGGGTTTTGTTTATGTCTAAGGAAGAAACTGCTGCAGGAAGACATTCGCACCCCGTCATAGGTATTCTGGCAGGGAGCTTTCATTCTGATTTTTCGCGGACGATAGTAACAGCGATCACAAAAAGACTTCAGGCAAGGGGGGCGGAGATACATCTATATCTTGGCATGGATGTGGCGCGCTACCTGGAGGGCTATTCAGAGCAGGAGGATGCCCTGAGCCTTCAATATTTCTCACTTTTCTCATACAGTAATTTCGATGATGCCGATGTCCTTATCATTTCGAGCGACACGATATATGCCGCCGAATACGGTATAGAGCTTCATGATTTTTTAAGAAGCCTGCCGAATGTTCCGAAGATAGTGATCGGAGAGAATATTGAAAACGACAGGGAGATCGGGATCATGATAGACCAGTTCTATGGTGTAAAGACCATGGTGGATCACCTGATAGAGGTACACGGCTGCCGGAGGATAGGCTTTCTTACCGGACCGAAAAATATACCCAACGCGCTGACGAGGCTCTCCGCCTACCGCGCCTCCTTAGAGGAGCACGGAATAGAATTTGACGAGGAGCTCGTGGAATACGGGAATTTTACTTCGCTCTGCGACAGGCAGGCGGAACGGCTCTTAGGAAGGAAGCTCGAGGCAGTAGCGGCAGCCAACGATGAGATGACGGTGGCGCTCTACAGGGCGGCAAAAAAATTCGGGCTGAAAATAGGAGAGGATCTTCTGATAACCGGATATGACGACATTCCGGTGGCGGGGATAATGGAGCCGCCGCTTACGACCATGCGGCAGGACTACGATGGTGTTGCGGATGCGGCTGTAAATAGGGCATATGAATTTATCGAAAAAGGACAGGCGAGCCCCAAGATCATAAAGCCGACCAGGATCATAAGATGCTCCTGCGGCTGCAACGGGGGAGTAAGGCAGCTTCCGAAGATCGAAGAGAAAAATGCGGAAGAGGAATTTACCAGCTATGAAGAGCTGAAGATGCGGGAGGTCCGAGAGATGAAGGCGACCCTCCTGCTTAGAAGCCTCCTTGTAACGCCGGTGACCTTAAAGGATTTCTTACTCCGCTTAAGCAGAGGTCTTTCCATAATCGGAGTGGAGGAATCCATGTTTACCCTCCTCGATGAGCCTACGGTAATGAAGAGGAATCACAAGGGCTTCATATTAGACAGGCAGAGGATAGTCATGATACAAAAGCCAGACGGAGGAGATGTCTATGACCTTAAGGATGCTCCCTGCCTCTATGCGGACAGGGGCAGCGAAAGGACCGGTACGAGGAAGCACATACCCCATGTATTCCCGGGAAAGATATGGAGCACCTATATCCTGTTTCACGACAATATACAATACGGAAGCTGGAGCGTAAAGCTGGAGCTTTCCGATTTTATGTACTATTACACAGTGTCTTTGGAGATGGGCTCGGCATTAAGATATCTTTTCCTGGCGCTGGAGCAGCAGAAGACTCAGGAAAAGCTGGAGCAGCAAAATCTTATCCTGGACTATTCCGCCAGCCACGATATGCTTACCGGGCTTTTAAACCGGACCGGAGTTATCAGGAAGATAGCGGAATACATAGAGGAAAGACCCTTCGGAAGCCGCTTTGCCGCGGTCATGTTCGACCTCGACCATTTAAAGCAGATAAATGATACCTTCGGACATGTGGAGGGAGATTACGCCATAAGGGCGGCTGCGGACATCGCTCTCTGGTCACTGCCGGAAGGGGCTCCGATAGGCAGGACAGGGGGAGACGAGTTTATGGGGCTTTTTAACGTAGAGGAGGACTTTGACGAGGAGGAGTTCAAGGCGAGCATAAAAAAGTTTTGCGCCGAGGAGAACGAGACCAATGGAAAGCTGTATTACGTGGATATCTCCATGGGCTGCTATGTCTTTACCAGGCAGAAGAACACCAGCCCCATGGACTGCTTTAAGGAGGCCGATATGAAGCTCTACGAGGCGAAGAAAAGCAGGCGGGAAAATATAGTAAGAGGGGAAAAGGCATGAGATGTTCCTATGAGCAGTGGATTGAATGGTTTATAAGAGACAATAAGATAGATATAGCGGATACGATAGTCGATGAGATCATCGGCGGAGTTATCTGCAAGATGACGGTTAATGAATTTTTCAACAAGACCTACAGCATGACGAAGATGCAGCAGGAGGAGATAATGGAGGCGCTGATGGTGCGCTCCCTTACAGGAGAGCCGATAAGGGAATATCTTAGAAAAAGGTGCATAGAGATGATCGAGCACGATCAGGAAAAGACGAATAAGCCCACACACTTCTGGGAAGAGTGACGGAGCAATATAAAGCAACAGAAAGCAAGAGGAGAGAAAATGAGTGATATCAATGTAATAGCGGTAACGGAAGAGCAATATGAAAATGCGTCGGTAATGATGCTGCCGGAGGTGTCGGATCTTTTGGCAAAGGGCATGCCGATGACGGTGCTGGCAGCGGTGATGGACAATGTGGCGGTGGGAGTCCTGGCAGGAATGGTGGACACCGAGACCGAAAGCTTCGTCATAGCTTCCCTTTACGTGCATCCGGATTACAGGTTAGAGGGAGCCGGAAGGGCTTTGATATGGAAGCTCGAGGATATTCTGGATGAGGCGGATCAGCATCTGGTCATAAAGGCTGAATACACTCTGCAAAATGAGGACAACATGTCATTGAAGCCCTTTTTTACATCCATGGGCTTCAGGCAGGAGCAGGCAAATTTTCCGGCGTATTACATGACGGATATAGCGGATATAATTGTAAGCGGCAAAGCAGGAGAAGCTAAGCCGAATGGGGATATCTATTCCTTTGACAGTGTTCCCGATACTCTTTTAAAGGCTGCTGCAAACAGGAGCATTAACGAGGGGCTGGCTCTGCCGGAGGGAGGGCTGACCTCCGATAATATTGACGGGGAGACGAGCTACTGCGTCGTGGATGAAGATTCGGTAAATGCGTATCTGGCGGTGGAGAATGTGGACGAGGAGATGCTGAGGATCCCGGCGCTGTGGTCGTCGCTGCAAAATCCCAAGGATATGATAAAGATGATAGAGAGCTCGTTCAAGGGGCTTAAGGGGAAGTATCCGCCGCAGATGAAGACGGCGATGCTGGCGACCAATGCTACGTCGTATAAGCTCATACAATATCTGTTTAAAGGTGCTGAGCCGGTGACCTACAGCTTCGTCCGGATGTGAGGTGTGAATTGGGTCATAGAAGCAATGCAAAATATAAAAGGCTCAGACAGTTCTGGAGCGTGCTGCCAACATAAAGCATCAATACGTATTATTTAATGAATATATTATCTTCGGGGCAGCGGGAGCGCCTCATTAACGCAAAGGAGAAAAACAATGGCTGAAGGCGATAATGAAGTAAATATCCAGAGAACCAATACTCAAACCAACATCACCAGAAAATTCCAACTCGAGAAAAACCAGCTCAAAAAGCAGTTTAATGAAGCTCCTGGCAGGGTGCTCAATATCAATAAGAAGCTGAACGATATGATGGGCGGTCAGAAGAAGAACGAGGTGAACAAGAAGGATTTCGTTCAGGTCAGTGAGCAGGACTACTACGAGCATATCTTAGAGACCTCGCAGGATGAGAACCTGAAGCTTAAGATAAAGACCGAGGAGGTTGCCGAGGGCGACTGGGCAGTCATAAACTGGCCTACCACAAAGGTATTCAAGCAAAAGCTCGCTGTCGCCACCCGGGAGAGCAAGTGGTCCTCGAAGGAGGAGAAGGCCATTTCAACGGCGAAAAAGACCTTTAAGAATGCGGACGTATGCACAGTCCGTGAAAAGGAGGCAATGACCAACTATGTGGCGGAGAATTTCTTAAACGGAGTAGGTCAGCCCGTGGAAGGAGAGGATGTAGCCGGAGATCCCGTACTCACGCTATACGTAAAATCCATAAATGATTTTGAGATAAATGAGGAGATACTGACAGACGACTATATGTCAAAGCATATAGCCGAGCTCTTTGAGCTTAAGAGGAAGCTCGACATGTTTGGGGACTTACAGGATCGGTACCCCAACTTTTTCGCGAGCCTGTCCGATGAGGCAAAGATGAAGCTCAATTTCAGGGTCAATCTGGCGGAGGACTTAGGAAACGTCATAAATACCCATCTCGAGCTTCACGGAGTCAAAGTGGACATAGAGGAGGGAACGGTCTCCCTGATGACAGAGAGCGACAATAAGTCTATCCGCGAGGCCAAAAGGACGGAGCGCAAGACCAATTTCGAAACGGCGAGAAACCATTTCTTTAACAAATACATAAATGACGAGCAGGTAAATATCGCAAAGAGCTATACAGGGGACAAGGTTTCCGACAGCCATGAGGCAATGGCCTCCATAGTCATCCAGATGGAGGAAGACGAGGCCTATCAGGAGCTATTCGGGGCAGAGCTCAATACTGCCGTAAATGAGATACAAAAGGCTTATGCTGTAAGAGATGAGCTTGTTGCAAAGCAGAAGGACTACCTCGAGCAGCTCAGAAGAGCCCAGGGGGATATGAAAAAGGGGACTCTTAAGAACAATATCATGCGGCTCAACAGAAGGATACAGATGGTGAACCAGCATGCGGGCTATTACAGGGAATTTATAGACCTTGTCACGGGCAGGCGGGAGACGGTGTCCAAGCAGACCGCGGACTTCTTAAACGGAGAGGGACACAAGGACATGATGGAGATAATCTCCTTCAAGGCCCTGGGCGACTGCGTTGAGGAGACTATCGTGGCAAACGACAGGGTGAAAGCCCTGGCGCGCTTAGAGGAGCTTAAGAACGATCGTACTCCTGAGACATTGGCGGAAAGGCAGAGACTTGAGCGCGATCTGGCACACAATCTGACATATGTAAAGATGCCGGCGGCTGCTTTTATAGCAAAATACAGGGAATACAGACAAGCCAAGAGTGATGCCGCCCAGATAAAAGAGTACATGAAGATGTCAGAACAGAACAGGAAAGAGGTTTTTGAAAAGGCAAAGGAGCAGGCTGAAGAGTATAATAAAGACGCAAAAGCTCCGATACTTCAAAGGCATACCGACAGGATATCCATGTCCATCAGCGATCCCTTGAAAAAATGGAAGAACCTTGAGAATTTTACCATGGTCATGCAGTATGTGCCCACTGAGCACACTCCCGAGGAATTCAGGAAGAAGATGATAGAGGAGAACCTGATGCCGCTCTTAAAAGAGCTTCTCGCCATGACCCCGGAAAATATCGAGAAGCTAAGGCTTCCTGAAAACCCGGATATAAAGAGCGAGGAGTACTGGAGAAACAGGAGCCTCGTCTATATCGGAATGGATATGAACACCTACCTTGACAACCTGCGCGCCTGGGGAGTCCAGCTTACCGAAGAGCAGGTGGTCCAGCTAAGGACCTATGGAAAGGCGACAGAGGGGATGGTGACGAATTATGAAAAGTACGACATTCTTCTCGAGGATCCCCACAGCGTACTCGTAAAGGGAAATGACAGGTTCTATGAAGGGGCGAAGGATTTTACAAAAAATGTACTTGATGGATGGGAGGATCATGACCCTCCCTTCGGAGAGGCGGAGATCGCCCTTCAGCACTACAGGAACTGCGGGATAGAGATCGATACCGAACACGTGAGGAACCCCAAGAATAAGGAGGAGAGGGTACCCGATTATTTAGACTTTCTGGTGGGTCAGGTGCAAACGCAGAAGATGTCTGCCCTTGGAGCGGATGAGGACATTAATGCTCTCTTTGAACGTCATAAAAAGGTCATGCAGAAGGATGTGGCTAAGTACAGGACAGTCCAGGATCCGCTTAAAGCTCTTATGCCCGCTGAATACGGCGAGCTTCAGGAGAAGGCACGTATCAGGCTTAAGCTTAATGCGAAAGAGCTGGATAACCGTGTAAGTGCCAACGATCCCGGCAACTGGGAGAACCGCTACGGGAAAGACGAAAAGTCAAAGAAGCTGTTCTTAAGCTTCAAAAAGACCTTAAGGCGTATCGAATATGATGCTAACGGAGCTCCGAAGGATGAGTACCGTGCCGCCTGGTACAAGAACAGGCGTGATATGGATGACATAACCTCCAAGGACGAGAAGGTACGCAACCAGGCTCTCATAATGATCGGAAAGGAAATGGCTGAGTTCACCTTTTCAGAGGAGATGCTCGACGATAAGGTGCTCTTTGGCTTCGGAAATGAAAAGCACTGGGAGCTCAGGGAGCAGTTAAGCCGCCTTCAGGGCTTTTTAGAGCTCTATAAGGAATATCAGAGCGTATTTGAGGGGGAAGGCCTGACCGCAGAGGAAAAGGAAAAGCTCCACTTAAATATCACGGGCAATCCTGTCTTAAGCAAGCTCTTTAAGTGCCTTGAAATAATCACCCCGAGCGTCGGAGCCTACGAGGACGGCAAGGACATAGAGATTCCCGCGGAGCATAAGAGTGTGGAGGCAAAGAAGCAATATCTTGAGAACTTCATGGCGGACAAGGTCAGACTGGGAAAAGAGGCCTTCTACGAGGACGTCCTGTCAGCGAACCAGATACAGAAGACCAGGACATCCTATGTTACTGATAAGCGCAAGGAATTTGATAAGCTGAATCTCTTTTTAGAAAAGCTGGATATTGAAAATCAGAAGGAGCTCGACAGGATCAATGCCATAAAGGATGCCAAGGAGAAAAATAAGGCAGTTGAGGCCTATTCAGCAAAGTATGGCGATTATTTGACCTACTCCGATAATTTAAAGAAGTTTGTAAATACTCTGGATGCCTCGCTCCTCACTGACGAAGCAAAGGTCTTTGCCTCACAAAACGGTATAGAGCTCTTCACCCCTGAGGAAATAGAGCAGGCAGAATTTAATCTCGAAAAGAGGGATATGACGGAGAACTTCATCTATACCAATGATGAGGATGTCAGGACAAGGGTCATGATAAAGAGGAGCTTCAACAAAACGGACGATGCATTAAGCTCTGAACAGATGAGAGCCTGGAGAAAAAAATACGGCTCCAGCGGAATTATAGATGTGCGTTCCTTCCTGCTCCTCCTGGAGCCTGTTAAAAAGGATATCTTCGGGAATGTCCTGCCGGGCTATGAAGAGGCTGAT
>JAGBNT010000042.1 GCA_017634255.1 Lachnospiraceae bacterium | reverse complement strand
TTCCTGACGAGCTACTGCAGCGTCAGCCCAGTTGTTCTGTGACTCCATGGTCATGGAACCAACCATGGTGATATACTTGCCTTCCTCACCCATCTGAGCTGCAAGCTGGTCCATAAGGAAGCCGCCCATACCTGCTTCGTCAAATGCCTCTATATCGTAATTAACGTTCTTCATTCCGGAAGCCTCGGTAGCTATTACGATGATGCCCTTGTCCATAGCCTGCTTACAAATAGCTTCGCAGGCATCGGGGTCATTAGGTGAGAAGCATAAGATATCAACACCCTGGTTAACGAGGTCTGTCATGATCTGAACCTGAGCTGCTGCGTCAATTTCCGTAGGACCCTTGTATATTACTTCTATGCCGTTATCAGCTGCCCACTGATCAACACCGCTGTGTACATAATCCCACCAGGCCTGGCCTTCTACCTTAGGCACGAAAGCTATTGTAGGAGTTCCGCCTGCCGCATCCGCTGCGGGAGCTGCTGCGTCTGCTGCCGGAGCTGCATCTTCCGCCGGAGCTGCGTCCGCTGCCGGAGCTGCATCTTCCGCCGGAGCTGCATCTGCCGCCGGAGCTGCCGCGCTGCCAGAGCCGCAAGCTACAAGCGAAAGAGCCATTGCCGCTGTTAAAATCACTGCCATAATCTTCCTTTTCATTCTTCAAATTCCTCCTTTAATATTTACGTGATTTCTCACTGTTTATTATCTCTGCGCCACATCCCCTGCGACACAGGTATAATCATTCATGCCAGATAATATACAGACTCCATATCCGACCAGAAATCGCCTTCCGCCCGGTCGTCCAGGGGCTGCATCAAAGGCTTTACCACATCCCACCAGGCCTGGGTATTGGGATCTGCTGCCATCTTGGCCATATCCGCCTCAAAATCATCACCCACGTACTCGAAATAGGCAAACAGATACTCTCCTCTGCTGAATATGGAATAGTTCTGAAGATTACATTCCTTTATCATCTCATTCACGCCAGGCATCGGATCAGCATGGTGCATCTTGTATTTCTCCAGATCCTCCGGCGACTTTATTTTTATCATCTGTCCAAATCGTTTCATCTCTTTATCTCCCGTCATTAATATATCTTGTTTGCTTCCTCAAAAAGTGCCTTGACATTTTCGGGCGGAACGTCCGCCTGCAGAGCCTCATGACTGGGTGAAACTATAAGACCCGTAGGGAAATAACCTCTGAGCTCCTTGACCTTGGCCCTTATCTGCTCCGGGGTTCCGTTCGGCAGAAGGTCCTGGGTGTCAACGCCTCCGCAGAAGGAAACCTTACCTTCAAATTTTGCCTTAAGATTTGCAGGATCCATTCCCGCTGCCAAAGCCTGAATAGGATGAATTGCGTCGACTCCGGCCTCGATGAGAAGCGGTATGGCCTCAACTATGGAACCGCAGGAATGATATACGACCTTTACGTCATAGCTGTGAGCTATATCTATAAGCTTCTTCGCTCCAGGAATGACGAATTCCTTCACCATCTCGGGGCTTATCATAAGACCTCTCTGAGAACCCATATCGTCGCCTATAAGTATGGCATGCACCTTGCCCTTGGTGGCATCGAGGAAGATCTCCATGGCCCTTGTATAAAAGTCAACGATATGATCGTCAACATAGTGCACCATCTCCGGATCGGAGACCATGTTCATCATCGCTGTCTGCATTCCGAAGGCTGCCGAAAAATCCTGAAAGTGGCAGGCCCACATCATACCCATAACTGCCTTATCCTCAGGAGCTTCATTGACAAGCTGCCTGCAAAGCTCGGGATCTATGCCGTCCTCGGGATTGGGCCAGGGATAATTTACCGCTATGACATCGTCCAGATCCTCGCAATCGGCGAAGCATCCGTCCGCCGTAAGCGTCCTGTGCTCAACATCCACGTTTGAACCGTTCATATACCAGTCGAATGCTGCAAAGATGGCGTTGCAGGTTCCATTGTGATAGGGTATCTCAACTGCGTAAAAATCGTCGCCGCAGACCTTCTTCAGCTCCTTGACATCCTTGACCCCATAGTACTTCACCAGCTTGTCGGCCTCTTCTGGAGTAGGATCGCCCATCCAACACGCAGGACGGTCAACCGGCTTCCTCTCAATCGTTGCATAGAACCTTTCCACACTATTCATATATGCGCTACCTCCCGAAATAATATTATATCGCTTAGCATTTGCTCTTTTCTGACAACTTCTCTTGTTAGTATATATTTACTGTAAGCTACAAATATTGTTAAATCAAGTTAAATTAAATTTTAAATTTAAACGTTTAAATTTTAAATTGACAGTTTAACTTCATGACCTTATCATTAATCTCACAGGTAATAACTGTTCATGGCCGGGAGCCTGTCCGGAAAGCAATTCCGGTCTCCCTGGTTCTGAACAGTCATGGAAAACAGCTGCAGGAGTTTTTATCATGGTAACCTTAAAGGATGTGGCGGAATATTGTGACGTCTCCATTGCGACAGTCTCTTACTGCCTTAACAATACAAAAAGCATTAAACCCGAAACACGGGAAAAAATAATGAACGCCGTCAGGGAGCTGGGCTATATACCCAACACTGTGGCAAAAAACCTGAAGACAATGAGCGTCCACGAAATAGGAGTAGTCTTTACGGATATAGACGATCTGTGTCATTCGGAGATACTCAAGGGCATTCTTTCCGGGGCGGAAAATTATAATTATTCCTTAAACATCTCCTTCTCTTACAATACGCCCAAGCTTGAGAGCAAGATCATAAATGATTTTATCGGAAAAAATGTGGACGGAATAATCCTCATAACCTGCCAGCCGCAAAACAGCGCTTTTTTCCAGGAGAGCATATTCAGCCGCAATATCCCTTCGGTATTCATAGAGCGCTTCCCCGAAAATTTCTACGGCAATTTCCTCTCCTTCGATAATTATAAGGTATTCTACGATATAACCTCCCAGCTCATCAGGGCGGGATACCGTGACATACGGCTCATGTGCGGCTTCGACAGCTATTTTTCTGAGCACGAATGTATCACGGGCTACACCGATGCCCTGGACACACTGGGCCTGACCAACAATCCCAGTAACATCATCGAGACCGTACTTTCAAAGGAGGCCGCTTTCCGTCAGACCATGTACAGGCTGGTACAGCAGCCGCCCCAGGCCATCCTGGTGTCGTCGGAGCTTCTGACCCTTGGTATCATGGAAGCCTTCGATATGTGCGGGATTCGGGTTCCCGAGGACTGCTGCCTCATAACCCTGGGGGAGGACTGCTGGAACAAGACCAACTATCTGCCAAATGTTCTTCATACCTCCAGGACTGCCTATCTCCTGGGGCAGCACTGCATAGACACCCTCGTGGGAAACATCCGCTCTCCGCGGTTCTTCGAAAAGGAGTTTCTGTTGTTTAAGGACAACGTTATGGATTCCGGACTGAAGCTGCCTCCCGTGCCTGCCCCTGTTCCGGTAAGGGTGACCCCCCGCGACAGGATCAGGATCCTTGCTCCGTCACTTCCCACCCTCCTTTCGATGTGCGCCGTGGCGAATGAATTTGAAAAGACCCACAACGTCCACATAGAATATGATATCTTAAGCTACAGGGAGCTTTTCAATACCATAGTTGACCATACCGACAATGAACGCACTGACTACGATATCTTCGTCTTCGACGTGTCCTGGCTCACCTTTATGGGGAAAAAGCAAGCCTTTTCGGATATTACCGACTTTATCCGCTCCGACGAGACGATGCATGGTCACATCGTCAGAAAAAATCTGAACAACTGCAAATTTGAAGGAAGGTATATCGGCTTCCCCATTGTGGGCGGCACACATATCCTCTTTTACAGGAAAGACCTCTTCGATATGCCCCTTATGCAGCGGCAGTTTGAATCTATCCACAATGCCCCCTTAAGGCCCCCGAAGACCTGGGCGGAATTTAACGCCATCGCAAGGCTCTTTACAAAATCCTTCAATCCCTACTCTCCGACTATTTACGGGACCTCCGTTATGGGAAGTATTCACGAGGAGCTGATCCTGGAGCTTCTGACCCGCCTTTGGAGCTACGGCGGCGGTCTCTATGATGCCCACGGCCATCTTGCGCTGAATTCGCCGCAAAATGTCAAGGGCTTTGAGAGCATGCTCGAAAGCTGCCAATATGCGGAGCAGGATTTTCTCGAAACCTCTATAGATCAGAGCTTCCACTCCTTTGGCGCCGGAAACACCGCCATGCTTATCTCATTTACGGAATACGCTTCAAATATAAGCAATTTCGTACAGAGCGACATCGTTTCAAAAGTGGATTATGCCATGATACCCGGAGGAATTCCGGTCAATGTGGGCTGGAATTTGGGACTGAACAAAAACACGGACAAAAAGGAGCTCATCTTCGAATTTTATAAATGGCTTTCCAGAAAGAGCACCAGCTACTACATGACCACCTTAAACGGCCAGTCCGTAATAACCTATCCTTACGACAATTATGAGATAATGAAGCTCTACCCCTGGATGCCCATAACCGAGAAGGGGCAGAAAGCCAGCCGCGACAGGATATATCCGTCCGGGAAAGACGGCAGACTTATCCCGCCCTATGCGGTAGAAAACATTATTTACGATACCTTTAAGAAAATGTTCAATAAGGAGCTGTCCATTGAGGAAGCGCTTTGCTTCGGTCAGAGGGAGCTTATACGCCTGTCGGAATAGCTGCTCCTTTTCCCCTTTAAGCTGACCCGCCGATCAGGCAGCCGGTTTTGGCCTCCCCTTATTCGAACATCATATATTCCATATATAACTCATTAAAATTCTTATCTGCCGAAAGGGATATTTCTTCCGAGTCCTCCGCCAGCGAGGATACTATTTTTTCCGCAGCTGCGCCGGCAGTCAGAAATTTCACGGCCCCGGAAAGGGAGGTGTTGCCCGCCGCCTCGCACCTGTCGAGCAGCTCCTCCGGAATCATCCCTATGGCCGCGGCCTTGCTGACATCCAGGTAGTAGCCGAAGCCTCCTGCGATATACAGCCTGTCTATATCTTCATATTTCGCACCATAATTTAGAAGCATGGTCTCGAAGCCAGCCCTTATGGCGGATTTCGCAAGCTGTATCTCCCGTATATCCTTCTGGGTAAAGGTTATGGTCTCACCCTTAGCAGTTTTTGCAAGGGGATAGCCCTCGTCAAAATATTCGTCGTCAAGCACCCCTGTTTCGTCGAGAAGCTCATTCTTAAGCAGTTCGGCAGTCGTTTCAATTACCCCGGTGCCGCATATGCCCGTAACCTCGTCGCTCCCGCCTATGGTCGTTATTTCCGCTCCGCTTTCATCGATCTTTACCGAGGATATCGCTCCTCGGATGCTGCCCACGCCCCATTTTATATTTCCCCCTTCAAAGGCCGGACCCGCTGCCGTCGAGGTCACCATCAGCTTATCCCTGTTTCCCAGCGCCATCTCGCCGTTGGTCCCAAGGTCGATAAGGGCGCAGACCTTTTCATTCTCATAAAAGCCACAGCTATAAAGGCCGGAGACGATATCCGCCCCTACAAAGGCCGAATTTCCCGGCAGGATAACTGCAGCCGTATCCTTTAATCCATCCGGCAGATCCTCCGCTTTTTCCAGCACCTCTCCAAGAGTCCTCTTTTCCAGTCCAATGCTGACGGGAGTAAAGGGATATACTCCAAGACCTCCCGCGGGGTAACCCATGAGCAGATGAAGCATGGTAGTGTTTCCCGCGATGCAGACCTTCTTTAAATTCCCGGCGGCTGCTCCACTTCTGCCGAGAAGCTCCTCTATCCCCTTTAAAAGAGCTTCGCTTACTACCCCCCGCAGCTCCTCCGCCTTCCCCCGGACTGCTGCCTCTATACGGGTGATAACATCGGCTCCGAAGGCTCTCTGGGGATTGATCGCGGTATAGGTATCAATGATCCCTCCATCCTCCATATCAATCAGCGTCAAGGCCAGAGTCGTGGTTCCGATATCTACTGCTATGCCGAGGTCGCTGTCCCCATAGAGTCCTTCGAAGGTTTTCTCCAGGCTTAGGGAAAGCATCTCCTCCTCTGCTTCGTGTACCGGCTCGATCCGGCAGTTTTCGCTCAAGACCACTCTGCAGGCCAGCCTTTTTCCCTGCTGCAGCTCTTCCTCGCTGAAAACATTCCTGTCGTCACCGGATATTTCAATCTTCCCTTCAAGGAGCCTGACAGCACATTTCCCACACCGTCCTGCGCCTCCGCACATGGCATTCAGGCGAATTCCGTTTTCTTTGAGCACCTCCATGAGTCCGCTGCCGGGGACCGCGGTAAATTCATAATCTCCACCCTCAGCCTTTACACGGACCACGATACTCTCTGTCCTGTGAGGACAGTCAATATTGGAGCAGTCCGCACAGCCGTGGGTCAGATGCAGCATCCTTTCATTGTCCGAGGTTTCAAAGACCTGGCAGGTGGATTTTACAGGATCGTACATATAGCCTTCTGATATCTTAAGTCCCAGGGTCTCGGCGGCATTGAGGCTGTCAAAGGCGCACCTTTGGATCTCCATCGGAACGTGTCCGGGAGCCTCATATCTCTTTTTTATGCCTACGTGCCTTTCGGCACACATCTGCCTGAGCTTCACGAATATCGGCCTCTCGAAGGAAAATAGCGCCGCCGAAGCACAGGCATCCGCGAGCATTCCTTTGACATAGTCGCCGCTGCTGAAATACCGGCTTGTAATGTCGCATATTTCCTGTCCGACAGTGGCGATAAGGTACAGTATCCCGGTTTTGGGCCTGATGGTTCCTCCCTTAAGTCCCTCCGGATATTCATCAAATTTCAGGGCTGCCCTGGGCTGCAAAGCCGCCAGGACCTCCGGCAGCAGCTCTTCAAATTCCTCCTCGAACTCCTCATACATGGGGTTGTCTTTATCACATTTTATCTGCTTAAAGACCATGTCCTTATCTATATAAAGCTCCCTGCCTTCCGCGGTTACAAGCTCAACAGCATTATCCATGTGGCACATACCTCGTTACAATTAAATCTGCTTCGCAGATGAGCGGCTCGCCTACTCCAGCACGTTTTCTCGCCGTAGCCTCGCAACAAGTGCTTGGCTCGGCGCTGAATAGTAGCTATCCCTCCATATCGATCAATATAGCCCTTTTTTTCCTCTTTATCAATAAAATGTGCTGCTAGGTGAAAAATTTACATGAAAATGTACCAAATTGACATTTTAAAGTAATTTTATTTTGTGTATTATCTATACAAAATACTTTATACTACGGAGGATGGAACTATATGGCACGCAACATGTACAAATGGGTGGATGAAATAATTGCAAACAAAAGCAAAAAAGCTCTTCCTGTGCTTTCTTTCCCTGCTATCCAGAAAATGGGAATAGCGGTAGAGGATATCGTAAAAGACAGCGATAAACAGGCCGAAGGCATCAAGCTCATAGCAGATTCCTTTGACACCGCAGCCGCTGTCAGCTACATGGATCTTTCCGTCGAAGCCGAAGCCTTCGGTTCAGAAATACGTTATTCCAAGGAAGAGGTTCCTACTGTTATTGGCTCCATCATTGAAGAGATGGAGGATGCACAGGCCCTGAAGGTTCCTGAGGTAGGCGCTGGCAGAACAGGTACGAATATAGATGCTATGAAAAAAGCCCGGGAGCTGGTAACGGACAGACCGCTGTTCGCAGGCATCATCGGTCCTTTCTCCCTGGCCGGGAGACTTATGGATGTTTCCGAGGCCATGATATATTGCTATGATGAGCCTGAAATGGTTCATGAGGTCCTTAAAAAGGTAACGGAGTTCCTGATCAAATACAGCTTGGCCTATAAAGAGGCGGGCGTAGACGGAGTTGTTGTAGCGGAACCTCTTGCTGGCCTCATGTCAGGCGAGCTCGCTCAGGAATTTTCGGCAGATTACATGAAAAAGCTTGTAGAGGCTGTACAGGATGAGAATTTTCTCGTGGTGTACCACAACTGCGGCAATTCGGCAGTAGCCACGGTCGATACTATTGTAAATAATGGCTGCCGTATGTTCCACTTCGGAAATGCAATCGAGATGTCTGAGATGATGCCTCACATCCCCTCGAACTGCATAGCCATGGGAAATGTAAATCCCTCCGGCGAATTCAGGAACGGGACTCCCGACAGCATATATGCGGCTACCGAAAAGGTATTGAGCGAATGCTCGAAATATGATAACTTTGTCATATCCTCGGGCTGCGACATACCTCCTATGTCTCCCTGGGAAAATATAGAAGCCTTCTTTAAGGCGGTAAAGGACTTTCAGGCAAAATAGTCCTGACACGTGGAGCAGGACGCCTGACAAAATGGTTTGGCGATATGGATACGAAGCCTGCTTATCACCTGGAAAAAAATAGAAAATATAATGAAAAGCTGAACGGTATCATAAAAAATGGGCTTCCCCCCTACTGCAGGGATTATTTCATTTCCCTCGAAAACAGGACGCAGATAAGGACACGGATAGCCTATGCCTATGACCTTCAGCTTTTCTTTTATTATATACAAAGTGAAAACCCCTTGTATTCCGAATGCAGCATACGGGATATTCCTTTTGAGGCCATTGAAAGGCTGGACCGAAAGGACTTTGAGGAATATATGCATTTTCTTCGCGCCTATGAAAAGGATGGGCGATATGGGAGCAACCAGGATGCGGCGCTGTCCAGGCGCCTGTCTTCGCTGCGCTCCTTTTTTACCTACCTGTATGATACTGACGCAATAGCCTCCAATCCCGTGACCAAGCTCCACCCTCCCAAAAAGAAGGATCATCCCATAACAGTCCTGGAGGACGAAGAGGTAGAGCTGCTTTTAAGATCTCTTAAAACAGGAGATATCTGGAATGAGCACGAACGCGCCTATCACTCCAAAACCTGTAAACGCGATTATGCCCTGTTTTATCTCCTGCTCAATACGGGTATCCGTGTTTCCGAGGCCGAAGGGATAAACGTAGATGATATAGATTTTGAGCACAATGAGATCCGTATTATCCGGAAGGGTGGCCGCTACGATATTCTGGGGCTCAGTGAGAGTGTAAAGGAAGCTCTGCAGGAATATATGGACTCCGAAAGGCTCTCCGTTCTCGGAGAAAGCTCATCTGAGAGGGCGCTTTTCGTATCCAGCCGCGGTAAAAGGCTGGCCGTACGCTCCATTCAGGCTATGACTGAAAAAATAGGAAAAAGGCTGTTCCCAATGAAGCACATCACCCCGCATAAGATGAGGAGCACCTTTGGTACAGCCTTTCAGGAAAGAGAAGGTGATATTTTCCTAACCGCGTCCATGCTTGGACATTCCGATGTAAATACCACCAAAAAGCACTATGTAAGACAGGATAAGCAAAAAGTTAAAGAGGCTTTCAGAAGCTTTAAAGTAAACTCCGGATAAATCACACCGGGGATATCCTGTCTATTTCTTCCAGCTCCTCCCGGGTGAATTCCGTATTCTCTATAGCCGAGATGTTTTCAAGGATCTGCTCCGGGCGGGATGCTCCGATAAGCACCGAGCACACCTCCTCGTCCTTTAGCACCCACGACAAAGCCATCTGCGGAAGGCTCTGGCCACGCTTCCCCGCAATGTCATTTAAGGCACGTATCTTATCGAGCTTTTCAGCAGTAATATCCTCTCTGTGCAGAAAGCGTCCATCCCTCGCAATGCGGCTGTCCTCAGGGATGCCGTTTAAATATTTGTCGGAAAGCAATCCCTGTGCCAGAGGGCTGAACGCGATTATTCCCATACCCAGCTCTCTGCAGGCGCTCTTTACTCCATCACGCTCTATAGTTCTGTCAAAGATGGAATACCTTCTCTGATTTACTATCAGCGGACAATGAAGCTCCCGCATCAGCTCAATAGCTTTCTCAGTGTGCTCCTTATCATAATTGGAAATTCCGGCATATAAAGCCTTTCCGCTCTGTACTATATACGCCAGGGCCTCCATCGTCTCCTCCAGCGGAGTTTCCGGGTCCATCCTGTGGTGATAAAAAATATCCACATAGTCCAGGCCCAGCCGCTTAAGACTCTGATCCAGGCTGGCCACCAGGTATTTTTTACTCCCCCAGTTTCCGTAGGGGCCATCCCACATATCGTAACCCGCCTTGGTGGTAATGACCAACTCGTCCCTGTAGGGTTTGAAATCCTCCTCCAGTATCCTGCCGGCATTGCTTTCGGCACTTCCGTATACCGGACCATAATTATTTGCGAGGTCAAACTGGGTGATCCCGTTGTCGAATGCGGTCCTGCATATAGCTTTCATATTGTCATAATTATCCTTGCTGCCGAAATTATGCCAAAAACCCAGAGACACTGCAGGAAATTTCAGACCGCTTTTCCCTACGTGATCATACTTCATCTTTTCATAGCGTTTTTCGCTGGCTTTATATACGTCCATAGTATTTTAAGGCCTTACAGCCACTCCACCTTTCCACTTTCAATGTCATAGACCGCGCCCTTGACCTCGCATTTACCCTTGATCTCTGTGAGCTTTTCATTTATGACAGCAACGCTGTGCTCAACATTTAATCTGGAGGCCTTATAGGGATCCTTCTCATCCCCTACCGCTTTACTGATCTCGTCAGTTATATACTTTATAAATGAAGGTGCACCACCCTCCAACGCAGCCCCTACCGCCCCGCAATTAGTATGTCCGAGCACGAGCACAAGAGGGCTTCCCAGGTGGTCTACCGCATATTCCACACTTCCCAGCTGATGGTCATCCATAACATTTCCGGCAACACGGATCGTAAAGAGCTCTCCTATCCCTGCCATGAATATAGCCTCCGGAATGACTCTGGAATCGGAACAGGTGACAACCACTGCATAGGGATGCTGCCCATTCTCCTTGGTATCCTTCCTTATCGCCGGAGAAATATCTCCACTGTTTGAAGTGGCATTAAGGTAGGCTTCGTTTCCTTTTTTCATTTTTTCAATAATCTCGTTTACTGTCATACTCTCATCTCCGTTTCTTAAAATTTTTTGTTGCAATTCAGCACCCGCCAAATCGCAGCCTGCTCTGCTTGCGCAGATCTAACAACGGCTATCACGAGCTTTATGAATACTATCTTACTTGAGCATTGACTATTATTCAAGGTATGTAGTCATAAATATATTCTATTATTCCAAATACCCTAAAAAAATCTTATGTAATCTATACAAGCTTATTATTAAGTGCTAAACTACATCTTGATGAAGTTGAGGGAGGAACCACAAGATGATGATTTGTACATGTAATGAATGTAGATTTATGTTTAAGGGAAGCAGCAGTATAAAGAGATGTCCTGATTGCGGAGCGGAGAATATTCGTCCTGCTACTGATATGGAGTACGAAGAGTATATCGCTTATCAGAAGGAGTTTTATCCCCAGGGACAGACAGCTTAATATCAGAGGCTTCTGTAACACTTTGCCACCCGGAAGGAGGCAGAGGCTGCACCTCCGAAGATCCATTTTCTATCCGGCAGGTTCTGCCTCTTTATTGTAAAAAAACGACATCGTCCGTATTCGATGTCGTTTTTTATGTTACGGACAGATAGGATACGATTGCTCTCCCCTACCCGATTTTACATAGCAGCATGTATGAGTTTATAAAAAAACTGCGGCAGTGTTACGGACACAGGCTTTGCCTCAGCCGGCGCGGCTGCAGGTTTTTCTGTCTCCCCGGCTGTCCCTGCGACCTTCTCATCGCCTTCACCGCCATCGCTGGCTTTTTCGGCCGAATTGGAGCTCTCAGAGTCCACCGACGACCCGGATACAGCCTCAATACCGGTTTCCAGGGCTTCGTTCTCCTCGCTGCCGCTGCCGGATTTTGCCGCAGCCGTGGCGCTCTCCCCGGAAGTCCCGGTCTCTTCTGTTTCCTCCGTTTCAGGAATATCCGCCGCCGCCACAGCAGCAGTTGCATCCCCAGAATCCTCCGGCTCAGCTGTCTCAGCTATCTCCTCAGAAGCTGCTAATTCCGTAGCTTCTGATTCCATGGCCTCTGTTTCCGCAGCCTCGGCAGCCTCTTCCCTGGGAGCCTCTGTCTGCTCCCCTGTCGCGGCAGTCGCATTCACAGCCGCCGGCTCTTGACGCACAACAACGGTTCCCGTCTTGGGATCATCATAAGAAATATCTGTATTTCCACAGCCATACAGACAAAAAATCAGCAGAAATACAGATATCAAACATGGATAAAACCTTTTCATTTACAGTTCCTTTTTCCAAAGACCGTGAAGATTGCAGTATTCATAAACCGCTACGGGCTTTCTGCCATTCAACACAAACTCTGCCCTGGGTGCTTCTCCGGGCTTTAAATACTTTATCTGTCCGTCTGTCTCGGTCTGAAGATATATCCACTGAATATAATGCTCCTCAAGCATAGGATGCTCAGTGGAGCCGACCTGAACCTTTAGGGTGTCGCCCTCCACCGTTACGTCCGGTACATGCTTTTCCATTGCTCCATCCGAGGTGTTAGCTTTAAGCTCCTGCATTTCCTCCCCGCAGCACTGCGGAATACAGGTTCCCGAGTTCAGGACCATAACTACGTTTTTACACTTATTACATCTCAATATCCTTATGTCAGCCATATTCTTTCTCCTGTTCTTTTTCAAAAAAGACTGCTGCCCGCATGAGCAGCAGTCCCCTTACTGTTTCATCTTTATGTATTACTTTTTCTTCTTTCCGTTTACGAGCTCTTTTAAAGCTGCACCAGCCTTAAACTTAGGCGACTTAGATGCTGCAATCTTGATCTCTTTTCCTGTCTGGGGATTACGTCCCTTACGAGCCGCACGCTTTGCCACTTCAAACGTTCCGAAACCGATAAGCTGAACCTTTCCGCCCTTCTTAAGCTCCTTGCCAACTACATCTATGAAGGCTTTAAGAGTAGCTTCCGTATCCTTCTTTGAGAGCTTTGTGTCCTTTGTGATTGCCGCAACTAATTCTGTCTTATTCATAGCATCCTCCATTTTTAATACAAAATATTGCAGAATTATTGATTTGTTACACAATATACAGTATATCGCTTTAAGTACTTTGTCAATAGTTTTCCCTTATTTTCAAGGTTTTTTAGGGTTTAAAACCCGATATGTTCAGTTTTTCTGCCGTTTTTAGAAACCACAGTATCCGCAAAGCCGCTATTTAGGCTGATAAATTATGGTGTCACTAATCTCCATTTTAAGGTTCCCAAGCGGCATACTTACATTCCCATCCCTTACCAGGGCAATGATATTAAAGCCCTCCGCATCCTCGATCTCATCCACCGTCATTCCAATATATTCGTGCCCCTTTTCAACCATGATCATGGAGGTCTTGGCTATAGTTGCGGCTTCTTTTTTTTGCATCCTTGAATATTCCTCAACGAAACCTGCGGAAATAATACCTGTTGGTATGGCCACGACTCCGACACCCAGAAAAGTTATAACAACGGCAAGTACTCTTCCCAAAAGGGTTATGGGATAAATATCTCCGTAGCCCACTGTAAAGATCGTCGAAAGACTCCACCACATGCCCGAAAAAGCATTTCTGTATACATTTGGCTGTGCGGGATGCTCGACTCCGTATATTGATATGGAGGAGGCCAGCATAAGTATGAGTATGATAAAAACAGATGAGATTATCTGATTTCTCTTCTTATATATAACGGTTTTTATGACATTGAAGGAATCGTACTGTGCATTCAGGCGGAAGAGATGGAATATCCTGACTACGCGCAGGAGCCTGAGCGCCACAAAGCCCGTAAGAAAAAAGAAAGGCAAAATCGTCAAAAGATCCACCACTCCGTCAAAGGATACCAGAAATCTCCCTATGGCAGCCCCGCGGCTCATGTCCGGATACAACAGGTCGGCCGTCCATATCCTTAATACATATTCTATGCAGAAAAAAAATACCGTTATGCCCTCCAGGGTCTTCAAAACATGAAAATAAGGTCTTAACTCCTCAAAGGTATACAAAAACATTACAGCTATGTTCAAAATAATTATCAGGACAATAAATATATCGAAAAACCGGCTCGTAAAGTCCTCCTTGTGCCCAATCTGGATTATCTCAAAGATTCTTTTTTTTATTTCTTTCATGGTAAATCTACCTCTTGTGGTTAAACTGATGAAGCTAAAGAATATAATACTATATCCTGTTTAAAATGCAAAAAAGAAAAAATTTGAATTTTTTAACGAAAAGGTCTTAATTCCTCTTCTGTTCCTGCCGATATATAGAATAGACAGAAGGGAGCAGTTTACCCTTTACCATTATTTCACCTAAAAGGATTTACGGTGAAAATTTTATCCATTATAATCACATTACAAGGAGGTACATGCCAATGAGCACCATTAATTCAGTGAATTCAGTAAATTCCATCAAAAACGATTATACAAACTATGCTGATACCGTTTCTGGCGCGGTAAAGAAAGAAGCTTCCGAAGCTGCTTCTACTGCAAATGCGGCCTCTACGGCTGCCAATACCGGTACGGGTGTCGTGTACGAGAAGAGCGAGGATACGGATAAGGTTACAGTAAAGTCAACGAACTACAAGCAGGATACTGCCACCATTGAGAAGCTTAAGGCTGCTGCGGATGCCAGCACCGAGCAGCTCCGTTCCATCGTTGAAAAGCTCCTTCTTGGGCAGGGCAAGGCTTCGGCCATCGCTTCCAACAACGAGTCAATGTATCGGTATCTTGCAAGCGGTGATTTTGAGGTCGATGAGGCAACCAGGGAACAGGCTCAGAAGGATGTCGCGGAAGACGGCTATTGGGGCGTTGAGCAGACCTCTGACAGGATATTGGATTTTGCCAAGGCTCTTGCAGGGAATGATCCTTCAAAGGCCAATGAGTTGTTTGACGCTTTTGAAAAGGGCTTTAAGCAGGCTACAAAAACCTGGGGCACGGATCTTCCCGAAATCAGCCAGAAGACCTATGATGCAGTAAAGGAAAAATTCAACAAATGGGCTGAAGAAGCAAATTCGGCGAATGCTGCGAGCACAGCAAATTCAGCAAACGCAGCAAATGCCGCTGTACAGGTTGAAGCCTGATAAGCAGTGTATCGGTATTCTCTAACATAAGTGATATTTGTAAACAAAGACCTGCCGGAAACTTCTCCAGCAGGTCTCTTTTATGCGCAGGGGCGCGTAAGGAAGTATTCCAGCTTACGCCGGACGCGCCCCGCGCGGCGAGTAGGGGGATTTCATCACCCCTACTCGATTGACATATCAAAATTATGAGCCTCTGTTATTTAAGCGCTTCAATAGCGGCCCTCTCAACCTTAAGGCCTTCAGCATAAACCTTTAAGAACTCATCAAAGCCCTTGACATCCTCATCAACGGGATCCATGCTCTCTGCCTTAAAGCCAGCAAAGACCTTATTGTCAAGGTAATCCTCCAGAGTTTCTCCGTCCTCCTTCTTAAGCATATAGCTGGCAAGAAGAGCTTCACCCCAAGGTCCGCCCTCTCCGGCAGTCTCCATAACGGAAACAGGAGTTCCCATAGCCGCCGCCATGATTCTCTGTCCGGAGCCCTTTGCATTGAACCATCCGCCGTGACCTAAGAGCCTGTCAACCTTGACTCCTTCATCCCTGATAAGAATGTTCATGCCAGTCTTTAACGCTCCAAGAGCAGTAAACAGCGTTGTACGCATGAAATTCGCAAGTGAGAAATCCGCATCAGGCTTTCTCATAAACAGCGGACGACCCTCTTCAAAATTAGTGATATGCTCACCCGAGAAATAGTTGTACGCCATAAGTCCGCCGCAATCGCTCTCACCCTTAAGAGCTTCTGCATACAGCCTGTGATAAAGCTCCTGCGTATCGATGCTTCCTCCCGCAAGTCCGATGACCTCAAGGAAAAGATTTACCCATGCATTCAGATCCGACGTACAGTTATTGCAGTGAACCATTGCAACAGGATCTCCCGCAGGCGTAGTAACCATATCCAGCTCGTCATAAGGCTTTGAGAGGGCATGCTCTAAAACAACCATTGCAAATACGCTTGTTCCTGCAGATACATTGCCTGTTCTCTGCTTAACTGAATTGGTTGCCGTCATGCCTGTTCCTGCATCTCCCTCCGGAGGACAGAAAGGAATACCTGCTTCAAGCTCTCCGCTTTCATCCAGAAGCTTAACTCCCTCCGCAGTAAGCTTACCTGCATTCTCTCCTGCAACAAGCACCTTCGGCAGGATATCCCTTATCTTCCAGGGAAAGCCTTTGTCCGCCACAAGCTCATCAAACTTATCAAGCATTCCCTCATCGTAATTTTTCTTTGTGCTGTCTATGGGGAACATGCCTGAAGCCTCTCCGATACCTATGACCTTTTCTCCGGTCAGCTTCCAATGAATGTAGCCCTCAAGCGTAGTCTGGAATACTATATCCTTCACATGAGGCTCTTCCTTGAGGATAGCCTGATATAAATGCGCTATACTCCACCTCTGGGGAATGTGGAAATTAAACAGCTCCGTAAGCTTCTCAGAAGCTTCAAGAGTCATGGTGTTTCTCCATGTTCTGAAAGGAACCAGCAGCTTCCCATCCTTATCAAATACCATGTAGCCATGCATCATGGCGGAAATACCGATCGCACCTATCTTCTTTAAGGTGATTCCATATTTTTTCTTAACGTCCGCCGCAAGCTGTGAATAGCAATCCCTCAAACCTGTCCAGATATCATCCTCCGAATATGTCCAGATATTGTTCTCCAGCCTGTTCTCCCATTTGTGGGAGCCGTTTGCAACGGGTACAAAATCCTCGGTTATCAATACGGCCTTGATCCTCGTTGAGCCGAATTCAATACCCATAGTCGTCTTGCCATTTTCAATAGCTTCCTTGATGTCAATGCTTCCCATATCCCGCTCCTTTTCTCATAAATAATGATATTGGGACGCCATCTGGCCTGCAAAGACAAATATCAGTCTTCCGGCCTACGCCCTCAAATCTGATTATATTTCAAAAAGCCTCATTTAAAAAGCCATAATCTTTACAAAAAAGGTGATTATTTTTACAGCGCATTGACTATCAGATGCCAGACTACTCCCTGCCAGCCCTCAGCATGAGGTGTTATACGTTCATCGGCGACCACCGGAATGAGGACGCAGGCATCGGAAACCTCCCTAGAATAGCCTCCGGTCCTGGAAACTATGGAAAGCACCCTTGCGCCTTTTTCCTTCGCAAGTTTGAGCGCCTTTACTATATTCTGGGAAGTTGTCTCGCTTCCTCCGCCAACAGAGAAGACCATGACCGCATCATTTTCTGAAATATGGGAAATCTTAAGCCACTCAGTAAAGGTGGTGTCCCAACCCTCATCGTTAGTTCTTGCCGTAAGCTCCGAAACATTGTCGGTCGGGGCATAGGTCTCGATACCGCCTATCTTTCTAAAATCGTTGACCGCATGGCTGGCGTTGGCAGCGCTCCCACCGACTCCGAGGATGAAAAGCCTCCCTTCCTTTGCCTTAATATCCCGTAGGATCTCAACCGCTTTAACTATCTCCTCCTGGGAAACAGCCCCTGCAATCTCTATCGTTTCCTTAAGATAATTGTCTACATATGCTTTCGTGTCCATGGTAACCTCCTGTATCACGTGACATTTGCACATATTATAGCTTTGCTGGGCAAAGCTTGCAACACAGAGGCGGAGATATCCCCACGAGATAGCGTAAACCATATAGCTATGACTTCCTGAACGCAAAACTGGAAATGCGTTCAGGAACTCCGTGTTCCGCGGAGCACGCGACTTGCTTCGCAAGTCCCTGGTCGAATACGGTTATTGAATTTCTGATGAAATTCAATAACCTATGACTTATTTAAGACCTTCATGACATCGGCAAGAAGCTGCGTATCTGCCCCATTATTAATTCTTACCTTGATCTCTCCGATCTCAATCTCGATATCACAAGGCTTATCCGTATTCCCGAGAGTGTCACTTTTGACGGTATTTACCCTTGTTTCGACATCTATCTCCGGCATCGGCATGGCCTGTCTGGGTTCAGCGTCAATTTCTGACAGTCTGCCAGCAGCAGGCTCTATGTGCTCCTCCAGAATCCTTTTGCCCTTCGGCGGCAGCTTTATCCCCGCCTTCTTCATCTTTTTCACAGTTGCGTAAAAGGTGGATATCTTTATTCCGTTCTGCCTGCACCACTCCGCATCGGACAGATCGCTTGCCCGGCATTCCGAAATTATATCCATCCACTTGTCCCTTCCACGATATACTCTCTTCATGATTTATAGTCCTCCTTTTCTTTATTGAATAATGGCCCGGAATATCCTGCTAAACTATAACTAAGAACTCCCTCTGCAAAGCAATTTCATACTTTACAGAGGGAGTCCGTGGGTTTTACTTTATTCGATTTTGACTTGGCTCTTACGCCTCCTGCAGTATACTTTCCTGTATCCTTTGCACATCTTCAACGGAAAAGCCTGTACATTCACTTACCATTGAAACATCACTGCCCTTCCTTAAGAGCCTCTCCACAACCCGCTCCATCTCTCTGCGTGCCTCTTTCCTTGTATTATCTATCGCTTTATTCACTGCCTCGATCTTCTCATTCTCAATTATCTGTTCAACCTTTGTAAGCATTAGTATCCTCCTGAG
>JAGBNT010000041.1 GCA_017634255.1 Lachnospiraceae bacterium | reverse complement strand
GAGACTCTTCGTATCTCCTTCTCGTTATAGCTTAGGGTGTCTACAGCCGTCCTGACACCGTCGATCTCCTTCGTATATCTTTCTCCGAAATAGAGACCTCCGGTCAGCTCGCGCACAATTATAAAATCAAAGAGAGCATCAGCCGTCTCCTCCCTTAGGGGACAGGCGCTCTTTAATTCCTTATAAAGTACGGAGGGGCGCAGGTTCGCAAAGAGCCCTAGCTCCTTTCGTATCTTTAAGAGCCCCGCTTCAGGGCGCTTATTCGGCGGAAGCTTATACCAGGGCGAGGTTGCGGTATTCCCGCCTATCGAACCCATAAGCACCGCATCCGACGCCTTTGCCGCAGCTATAGCTTCGTCAGTCAGGGGCACACCATACTTATCTATGGAACAGCCTCCCATATCTATTTCGGTATATTCGAATTTCTGACCGAACTTTTCTCCGGCGGCATCGAGCACCCTTCTGGCCTCTGCGACAACCTCCGGACCTATCCCGTCTCCGGGGATCACACCAATCTTAAATGCCATCACTTATCTTCCTTGCCCTTTTCTTCCTTCTTGCCCTTCTTCTCTGTATCCAGCGAAGAGGAACCGTCCGGCTTCTCTATCTGCGTGATAGCCGCTTTCTGCATCGGAATACGGCAGTTCTTGTTGTTGCCAAATTCAACTATGACCGTATCCTCGTTAACATCGATGACTATTCCGTAAAAGCCGCTCGTAGTAAGAACGCTGTCTCCTACAGCGAGGGTGTCGAGCATCGTCTTAACCCTGTTCTGCTCCTTTTTCTGGGGCCTTATCATGGTAAAATAGAAAAAGGCTCCTATGACCACGATGTATAAAACTATCATAACCATTCCAGAGCCGTTGTTGCCGCCTGCTGCGGCAGCTGTAAGTATACCTTTCATATCATTCCTCCTAAAAAAACTTATACCGGTCAGTTAAAAAGTTACAGTGAAAACGGCACCTTTGCACCGCTTACACCTAAAGACCATACTCCCCTATATTATGCTTCACTGTGGAGCCTGTCAATAAAATCCTTCCTGAAGCTCTCGTACTCATGAGCATCTATTGCAGCCCTTATCTCCTCCATAAGGTGGTTGTAAAACCATAGATTATGCAGGGTACAAAGCCTCATTCCAAGCATTTCCTTTGCCTTCATAAGATGGTGGATATATGCCCTTGAATATCGTCTGCAGGCAGGGCAGCCGCAGCCCTCCTCGAGAGGCTTATCCTCCAGTTCAAAACGGGCGTTCATCATATTGAGCCTGCCGTAATGGGTGTAGACATGACCGTGGCGGGCATTTCTTGAGGGATAGACGCAGTCAAAAAAATCCACTCCCCGGTATACCGCCTCAACTATATTTTCCGGAGTTCCCACTCCCATTAAATAAGTGGGTCTGTCCTCAGGCAGCCAGGGAACCGTCACATCCAGGATGTGATACATCTCCTCGTGGGTCTCCCCTACGGCAAGTCCTCCTATGGCATAGCCCGGAAGATCCAGCTCGGCTATCTCCTTCGCCTGCTCTATTCTTATATCTTCAAAAACCGCACCCTGATTTATTCCGAAAAGGAGCTGGGAAGGATTTATCGTATCAGGCAGGCTGTTTAACCTGTTAAGCTCGTCTATGCAGCGCTTAAGCCAGCGGGTCGTGCGCTCCACCGAGGGCTGCACATAGCTTCTGTCCGCCTTCGCATTCGGACATTCATCGAAAGCCATGGCTATCGTAGAGCCCAGATTGGACTGGATCTGCATGCTCTGCTCGGGTCCCATGAATATGGCATGCCCGTCTATATGAGAGCGAAAGGATACTCCCTCTTCCTTTATCTGTCTTAGCTTGGCAAGGGAAAATACCTGAAAGCCGCCGGAATCCGTGAGTATCGGACGGTCCCAGCCCATAAATTTATGCAGTCCCCCAAGCCTTTTAATGGTCTCATCGCCGGTTCGTACATGCAGGTGATAGGTATTCGAAAGCTCCACCTGGGTACCTATCTCCTCGAGGTCTGCTGTGCTGACAGCCCCCTTTATCGCTCCGACTGTACCTACGTTCATAAAAAGCGGCGTCTCCACAGTTCCATGAACTGTGGTAAAACGCCCCCTCTTTGCCCTTCCGTCTTTTGTTAAAAGCTCATAGTTTTTCAATTATCCACCAATCCGATCTCTGAAACATACTCTTCCAGACACAAGCCCCTGTCCATTATCTCATGCGCGGCAGGCTCTCCCACATAGCGATAGTGCCAGGGCTCAAATTCGATCTGCGTTATCTCTTCCTTGTCTGCGGGGTATCTTAAAATAAAGCCGTAGTCCGCCGCATTTTCCTTCAGCCACTTACCTGCCTCAGTATCGGCAAAGCCCGCCTCAAGTACCGTATAGTTCTCAGTGATAAAATCAAAGGCAAGACCCGCCTGGTGTTCGCTCGTTCCCGGGATGGCTACCGTCTGGCTCGCAAGCTCATATGCCTCGTCAAACTCATAGCCCTTTCTTAAATAGCTCTTTACCTTTTTGTTAAAAAGCTCTTCCTGCCTGTCAAAATCCCTGTAGGGAGAACATATATAGAGCTTGACTCCCTCTTCCTCGGCTCCCCTTATCATATCCAGCACATGGCGTGTCACGCGCACATCGCTCTTGATGGCGCCCTTTATAGTGCTGAGCTCAAAATTATAATTATCCGGGATCTTATGCTTCTTATTTATGAGGATCAGAGACCAGTCATCCTTGAAATCCGCTTCCACCATGCCCTTTTCCTCGTCATATATCACGGTGTCCCCTGCCTGCGCGGCTGCACTTGAACTCGCCTTCCCGGAGGTGTCCGAAGATGCAAGGAGCTTCTCTATATCGTCTGCCGATGCGGTTTTATGACCCGTATCCATTTCGTCCACTTCCACCACACCTTCGTCGGAATAATAATAAACCCCGCTGTCGTCCTCCTCAGCCAGAGCCTCTTCGGTCGCAGCTCCAGATACGGGGGCGAATGAAACGCTCCCGATAAAGATAGCAAGGATCAAAAGCGCCGCTGCCAGCTGCTTTTTATGGGCTCCCAGAAACATTCCTATATTATAGAAAAATGAGTAAAATACCAGCACTAAAAATACCGGCAGTCTCATTATCTTATGATCCTTCCCGTAGGAAGTAAGTCTTCTTGCAAATCTGCTCTTCATCTTATCCCGGTTTTTATCACTGAAGCTTGTGCATTAAGATACAGTTGCCTGCCCTGAACTTTATCTCGGGTCCGTTCATTAAAATAGTCTTTTCCTTATAATTGATCTTAAAGAAGGTTATAGTATCTGATTCGTTATTCATTGAAAGCAGGAATTTGTTGTCATCAGAGATTGCTATATCCTTGGGGAAAAGTCCCGATACCGGCAGCACGAAGAGCTTCTTTAGCATACCGCTCTCCTTATCTCTTTCAAAGGCAGCCACCGAATCGTCTCCTGCATTTGAGCAGAATACATACTTATCGTCTGCGGAAACCTGTATGGCATATGCCTCGTTTGCATACGGCTTTTTATCCTCAGGCAGGGTCGAAACAGTCTGTATCTTTTCAAATTCAGGCGAATTGTTCCTGTCCTCGTATGTATATACATCGACTATGTTCTTGATCTCATGTATGACATAGGCGAAGCGCCCGTCATGGGAGAATTTTATCCTGTGGGGGGCTGAATCTATATCGCTCCTGACTATATCAGCCAGCTCCAGCTTGCCGGTCTTATGGTTGAGCCTGTAGACCTTTACGTGATCCATCCCTACGTCCGTCGCGCAAAGATATTTATTGTCATGAGTCATCTTTACACAGTCCACATGGGGTCTGTAATTGCGCTCTCCGACTCCCCGCAGCCCCTTGTGATATATCTCGTCGCATATCCTGTTTACGCTTCCGTCGCTCTTTAGGGACAGGACCGTAACCTTTCCGTCATGGTAGCCTGCCACGAAGATAAATTTATCGTCATAGTCAGTGGATATGTAGCAGCCACGCATCCCGTTGATGGATTCACGGTTAAGATATTCCAGATTTCCGTCCGGCAGTATCTTAAAGGCTACCACTCCCTCGTCCGTTATGGAATAAAGAAACTGTCTGTTGTGCGAGATGGTGATATATGAAGGATTGGTTATCTCCACCTTGGACTTTTCCTTGATCCGCCCTGTCTTTTCGTCATAATCAAAGACCGTTATACCGTGATCGTCTTCCTGGTTCCTGTCTCCCTGAATAAAGCCACCCTTGGTATAACCTCCTCCGTATACTACATACTTTGCCTCGCTCATAGTCTGTTCTCCTTATATTCAATTAAAAGATCCGCTACAGTTATTGCAGCCATGCTCTCAACTACCACCGCAGCCCTCGGAACTATCAGTGTATCATGTCTGCCCCTGATTTCAAGCTCTATATTGTTTCCGTATTTATCCACGGTTTTCTGCGCCTTTGAAATCGAGGGCGTCGGCTTTATCGCCGCCCTTAGTACCACATCGCTTCCATCGCTCATGCCGCCCAGCACACCGCCTGAATGATTGGTGAGCTTCTCTATCCTGCCGTCTCTGGCAATAAACTCATCGTTATTTTCCGAGCCCTTTAAATACGGCACCTCAAAGCCATCTCCGAACTCTACACCCTTTACGGCTCCAATGGACATCACCGCCTTTGAAAGGCAGGCATCCAGCTTATCAAATACCGGCTCTCCCACTCCCACGGGCAGACCTCTTATGACACATTCCACTATCCCGCCCGCGGAATCCCCTTCGGCGGCTATATTCTCAAGATACTCCGATGCCCTCCTTGAAGCCTCCGGATCGGGCATGGCAAGCGGGTCTGAGAGCGCATATTCCAGATCCATCCTGTCACGGTCCACCTTAATATCGCCAACCGCATAGGTGTAGGCATCTACGCTGATGCCCCTTTTTGCAAGTATGAGCTTTGCCACGGCTCCTGCGGCAACCCTGCCTATCGTCTCTCTTCCGCTAGAGCGTCCTCCTCCCCTGTAATCCCTGAAACCGTATTTCATCTCATAGGGATAATCCGCGTGTCCGGGTCTGAAGCACTCAGCCAGGTTGGAGTAGTCCTTTGAACGCTGGTCCTTATTTTCCACCACCATTGCTATGGGGGTTCCGAGTGTCTTTCCTTCAAAGACGCCCGACAGTATCTTAACCTCATCGGTTTCGTTCCTGGCAGTGGAGAAAGCTCTTTTTCCGGGAGCCCTCCTGCTCATCATGGGTCTTAGGAGGTCCTCATTTAGCTCAAGCCCGGCGGGGCACCCGTCTACGACACAGCCGACGGCAGCTCCGTGGGATTCCCCGAAGGTGACCACCGTAAAATTTTTCCCGAAAACCGAACCGGACATCCTAAAATCCTTTCGCCGCTTTATAACCAAAACCTCAAATCGTTACTACGCAGCAAATGCGCAGTTCGCCTGTGAACAGTAACCTCAAATCTCTTATCCTGCAAGTATGAGGGCATTATTGCTTTTTTAACCTTGGTATCATAACATAAACTGAAGAGAATGAACAGTTTTACTTAAAATTTTAGGATATTGAATAATGTCACAATTAAATGTATATTATGTGGGCATGATTTTTTAAGCTTTAGGGGGGAATGATAATATGAAAATCTTCAGGAAAGTCCTTTCAATCGCAGCAGCAGCCTTTATCTGCGCCTCGATGGTGCTTGCAAAGCCCATAACCGCAGATGCGGCAAGCGTTGTCCGGAACACAAAATTCACTACGACAGCCGATATGAAGTCAAAGCTTAAGACCTCTGACAGCTCTTCCTGGTCTCCGGTCTACTTAACCGAGGTTGAAAACACCTACTGGACCTTTACGGATCAGAATAATCTGGGCGGAACCGCAATAAGCCTTGACCTGGCAAAAAACTGCTACCGCAATCTTGAGATGCTTTTAGACAACGGCTATACCATGGATTACAATACGCTTTCCGCATATTGCGAGGAATATCTCGGAAAGAAAAACGGGACTCCCGATGCCTTTTATAACGTTATGCACGGCTGCCTCGGCAATCCTTATCTCTTAAACCGCCCTGCCGCAGCTGTAACCGCCACTACCTATAACGGACGGGACTATTCCAAGGTCTTCGATGCCGCCTATTATCTCCAAAGCAATCCGGAGCTTGCCTCCACAATAGGAAACAACCCGGCTGAGCTCCTGCGCCACTTCGTAGAGGTCGGCATATCTCAGGGAAAGGCGGGCAACGCCTCGTTTAATGTGTCGGCTTACGCAGCAAACCTCGATGCGTCGGTCATGAACAGCCAGCTTGCCTCCGCCTCCTACCGTTCACTAGGAGCCGGCGCCGCAGCTCCCGTGGGTAAGTACAGCTACTCCTGGGCAAATTACTACGGAAATTATCTCGGTCACTACAGTGCCGGAGCGCAGACCGCCACAGCCGCGGCTACTACAAATACCTCGTCCTCTTCAATAGACCCCAGCCAGATAACCGATATCGACACCCAGGGTCCCGACGGCGCCGAGGACAATTCTCCGGCGATCGCAAAGTCAATAGTCGGAACCTATGTGGACAACCGCTCTAAGAGCGTATATACAAATGAAAGCGTAACCTCGGCACAGGCAAACCTGCGCCCTATCGCCGTTATGATGCCTACCGATAAAGCCGCACAGCCCTCCTACGGCATCAGCCATGCTGACATCCTTTATGAGATCATGGAGGAGGGAAACATCTCCCGCCAGATGGCAATAATCCCCAACTGGAAGGGAATGAGCAGGATAGGCAATTTAAGAAGCTGCCGCCTTTACTATATCCATGCCGCAAAGGAATGGGACCCAATCCTCATTCACTTCGGCGGGGTAGCCTACATGAAGGGAGTCATAAACGGGGCTGATATGAATAACCTTTCCGGAACTTATGAATACGGTGTAGGCGGAAAGGCTCCCGGCGCCGGCTATTTCTTCCGTTCCAGCGACAGAAGCGCACCGCATAACGCCTATATTTCTGCCTCCGGCATACAGAAAGCCTGCGTTCAGCTCGGCTATTCCACGGCGCTTCGCGCGGGGCTCTACAATTCACAGCACTTCAATTTTGCGAGCGGGGTTAATGACCTTTCGGAATATCCCGACGCCCGGACCGCAAATAACATCGATCTTTCCAAGGTCTATCCCTACAGCCGCTCTTCTCTTAAGTATAATCCCTCCGCCGGAGTGTATTATAAAAATATACACGGAGGTCCCCAGAAGGATGCCATAAACGGCACACAGATATCCTTTGCGAATGTCATAGTTCAGAATACCAAGTGGACCCAGCTCGATAAAAAGGGGTATCTCGGCTTTACGATGATAGACACGACTGAAGACGGATATTATTTTACAAAGGGAAAGTGCATCCACATTAACTGGAAAAAGACCGGAGATTATACTCCTACGCGCTACTATGACGACAATGGCAGGGAGATTGAGATGAATACCGGCAAGACCTACATCGCCGTAGCCCAAAAGGGCAGGGAGGTAATTTTTAACTGATATCCTACAGGGCTGCTGTGACAGCAGCCCTTTTAAATTACTAAACTCCCTGATATTTTTTGCGCAGATACAGCGAAAGTGCTATGATACCGACTGTTTCGGTGATATGAAAGATGACCGAGGTCCATACCACCCCGATGCTCCTGCCGAAAATATTAAAGGTATACATCTGAAATACCGAGAAAGACAGGAGAAAAGCCCCGGTTATGGAGGCTGTCAGTATCTTTAAAAGCCTGTCGTTTAAAAGGATGCCGGTCATCATAACCCCAAGCAGAATGGCTATTAGCATGCCAAGATATTTAAAGCCGTGGGTACTGTTGTAAAGCGATACGAAGGATGTACCGATCAGGGTCTCACCGTTCGCAAGAAGCAGCGTCAGCTCATTTACAAACCTTCTGTACTGCAGGGATGTAATATCATATACAAACTGCGTTCCGATAAGTATCACCGCCCATATCTGCAGCAGGCGGCTTATGGCATCGGCAGAAAGAGACGACAGCTCATGCCCGAAGACCTCCTCCTGAAGCCTCCCCATTTCAGCGATATCGTCCTTTTCCACCACTCCCATATATTTAGTAAGCTTTCTCATGGCTCTCATGAACACTATGAGCATTGCCAGAAGCCTTATAAATGAAAATACGAGCTGCGATACCCAGATATAACTGTCCATCATATTGGGCAGCAGGGAAGCCGAATTAGTCAATGCCAGCCTCGTAATGGAGGAAAGCCCCATCGTAAGTATATTTAGGGCAGCCGCCCAAAGCAGGGTCCGGGATAAAAGGTGCTTATGTTTCCCGAAATACATATCAGAAGCCAGGCTCTATGTCCTGACGGGTTATCCTGGGAACCTCGTCCTGGTGCAGATAGCGTGTAAGGCACTTTACCAGAAAATCATGATCCAGAACGTGGTTTAAGCCCGAGCAGAGCGCCACACCGATAACCCCGGAATCCTCAAGCCTGATCGGGAAGCCTCCTCCGCAGCAGGCAAATATCTTCTCATCCAAAAATTTATCTTCCATCGTCTGGTCGTTGTTCTTAAGCTGGGTAAAGAGCCTCAGAGAGCTCATCTCCATTCTGACCACAGTATTGAACTTCCTTTCCATCCAAAAGACATTGTCCAGATTGGTCGTATCCATTAAATGCTGGAACAGTATGGCTCCGTTTGAAAGCCTGATCTGCAGCGCAACGTTAATCCCCTTGCGCTTTGCCTCCTCCACCATGAGCTTTCCGAGCTCCCAGGCGTCATTGTTGGTAAAATGCGTAAACTGAAGGATGTCCTCCTGCATCTTTAGCATGTTAAGTACATCCTCTACCGTCTTTTCCTTATCCATATGCTCCTCCTTTATTGGCTATTCACCTGTGATTTCCTTTATTACAAACTCTCTGCCAGTGCCCTTTATCAAAATGCCCCCGCTGCCGCACTCCGGGCAGTCAAAGCCGCGGCTATGCTCAAATTCCCTGCCACACTTCGGGCACCTTAACCTGGCATAGGCTTTTGTAAATTCAAGCTCTGCCCCTTCTGAAGTGCGCCCCTGTGACAAGAGCTCAAAATACGACCTGACGCACTCCTCTTCTATTGACGAGAGCTCTCCTATGATGAAGTCCACCTTCTTTATCCGGCTTAGACCGTTTTTCCTGCTCTCCTCGTCCAGCGTATTGATGATTTCCGTAACGGCAGGCAGCTCGTGCATTTACTGCCGCGCCCCGTACGCCTTTATAAGCGCTTCATCGTCGAAATAGTTTATCTTCATGGCTGCCTTGACCTCGCTTAAGGTCTGGGCGGCTTTCTCCCTTGCAGCATGCGTACCCTTCTTTAATACCTCGTATACATATGGTATATCCTTTTCAAACTCCTGTCTGCGTGCCCTTATTGGACTTAGGGTCTCAAGCATTACGTTAAGCAGAAGCTTCTTTACCTTTACATCTCCGAGTCCGCCCTTCTTATAGTGCTCCTTAAGCTCCTGAAGGTTTGCATGGTCGGGATCGTACTCATCGAAGTGCTCCTGCTTCGAGAAAGCCTCGAGATAGGTAAATACCGGGTTGCCCTCCACGTTTCCTGGGTCGGAAACCTTTAAGTGGCTGGGATCGGTAAACATATTCATGACCTTCTGCTTTATCGCCTCCTCGCTGTCGGCAAGGTAGATGCAGTTTCCGAGAGATTTGCTCATTTTTGCCTTTCCGTCGGTTCCGGGCAGCCTTAAGCATACCTCAACCTTCGGCAGCAGTATTTCAGGCTCCACCAGCACCTCTCCGTACACGGAGTTGAACTTGCGCACTATCTCCCTGGTCTGCTCCAGCATAGGCTCCTGATCCTCACCAACCGGCACAGTCGTAGCCTTAAAGGCTGTGATATCCGCTGCCTGGCTTATGGGGTAGCACATAAAGCCGACCGGTATGCTGGACTCGAAATTCCTGAGCTGTATCTCGCTTTTGACTGTGGGGTTCCTCTGCAGCCTCGCAACCGTGACCAGATTCATATAGTAAAATGTCAGCTCCGTCAGCTCGGGAAGCTGTGACTGTATAAGGATATTGGACTTATCCGGATCGATCCCTGCAGCCAGATAGTCAAGCGCCACCTCGAGTATATTTCCCCTTATCTTCTCCGGATTGTCGGCATTGTCCGTAAGAGCCTGTGCATCCGCTATCATAATGAATATCTTTTCAAATTCACCGGAATTTTGAAGCTCCACCCTGTTCCTTAAAGAGCCCACATAATGTCCCACATGCAGCCTCCCCGTAGGGCGGTCTCCGGTAAGTATTATTTTAGTAGCTGCCATTTTTAAGCAACCTCCTTCTGATATATCTAAAAGTTTTGTCTTCCCCATATACCGAGAGCATCTTAAGCAATGCGTAAAGCAGGGCTCTGGTCTCGTGGTCCATGGGTATCCTGTCCATAGAGCGGACAAAATATTTAAGCGGCATATCGTCCTCATATGCCTCGCCGTTATAGATCTTAGATGCCGCTATCCTGTCCATAAACATCTCGATAACGTATTTTAAGGGCATCTTTACCGGCAGCATCACCTTTCCGCCCTTCATCTGGGAGGAGTAATCTATCCAATATTCATAGTGATGCTTATTTCTCCCCTTGTGGTGCAGCCATGCCGAGCTGTAGCCCCTGTCCTCTCGCTCGGCGTTGTTGGGGCTCCTGTTGCCCTGATAATATTTCGCGCCCACCAGAAATTCCTCGGGGCTGAACTTGCTCATATCGTGAAATATCCCCTGGTAATAAAGACCTACGGCAAAGCAGCCCCTCATTACCAGAAGCTTATGCTCCACAACTGTTTTAAAATGTTCCGCAAATGAGTACATCTAATAAATACCTCTGAATCTGGCTATAAAATATAATATCAAAAGATGGACAGGATACGCCGCGTAAAAAAAATATTTCATCGACGGTCCCCGTTTACCGTTATACAGTGCTATTGGTATGAGTGCGAAGCATCCCAGATTTTGCAGCAGGGTGGAAAATTTGATGTTGCAAAGCATCTGGCTGAAATACTTCATAAAAGGGATTCCCCGGAAGCACTCGTAAAACAGTATCATCAGTATGCCTATGTATCTGTAGTCGCAGTGGATCTGCTGCGCGATCAGACAAAATGAAGCGACAACCACAAGCTTTGCCGGTATTTCATGTATCCTTTCAAGCACCACTAGCAGGGTCACGCCCATAAGAAGTGAAAAAAAAACATTCTGATGTCCCGGATCCCAGAGCCTCCCTCTAAAGCAAAGGTCAAAGGGCAGTTCGGAAAGAACTGCAAATATCCCGAGACGCAAAATATATTTCATCACATCGCGGGTATGATGAAAGCCCTCCACGATCAAAAAACAATATATGGGAAACGCGAGCCTGCCTATCCCCCTTACCAGCGTATAGGTCTTTCCATAATCCAAAAAGACAGCTCCTATATGATCCGTGATCATCGCCGCCAGGGCTATGAGTTTTAATACAAAGCCGCTCAACTTGAAGCGGTCTCCAGTATCACTATGGATCTCTCGGCTACATTGAGCTCAGTCTCCTCCCTTTTTGACCTGTCCTTAATAAATCCTGACTCCGTATTCATAAGGACCCGCCATCGTTTTCCCTTCGGCGGTTTAGGCAGGGCGAACCTGTGCTTTTGCCAGTGCATATTATATGCTATATAAAAGTCCTTCTCCTTAACCTTGTTTCCCTTTGCACCGGCGTAGGCGCCATTATACATTATCCCGATATGCCTCATGTAATTATCCAGCCTCGGAGCCCATGCCTGCTCTCCGTGTATTGAAACGTCGGGAGCCCCCAGTGACTTTGGATCGGCAAGGGTCAGCCTGTTCTCATTGTGAAATACCCTGTGCTCCTTCCTGAGTGCTATAATGCTCCTTACAAATTCATAAAATTCCCTGTTCCTTTCCAGGTCATTCCAGTTAAGATATGTGACCGGATTGTCCTGGCAATAGGCATTGTTGTTTCCCTTCTGCGAATTTCTGAACTCATCTCCCGCTACAAATTCCGGGACACCCTGGGACAGCATGAGGTAGGTGAAGGCATTTCTAAGCTGCTTAAGCCGTAAGGTCTCAATGCCCTTGCGCCTCGTTTTGCCCTCTACCCCACAATTCCAGGAATAGTTATAGTCGCTTCCGTCTATGTTGCCCTCTCCGTTGTCCTCATTGTGCTTGGCATCATAGGTCACCATGTCGTTTAAAGTAAAGCCGTAGTAGCTGTCCATATAATTTATGCGCCTTATACTGGCATCATTTTGCAGCTGATGGCGTACAAAGGCGGAGAGCATATCTGCATCTCCCTTTAAGAACTTTCTGTTGTCGCACATAAAGGCATCATTTAAAACCGCGACATTTTGCAGCGTGTGCCTTTCGTTTCCGGTGATTTCGGCTTCGAAGTCATCGAAGATTATGCTGGTATGCTTAAGATAAGGATTTTCGGTAAGCGCCTTTTTGGGTATCTTTTCTCCGAGTATCCTAAGACCGTCCACATGCAGCTCCGATACCCAGTAAACCGCGCATTTCGCTATATAATCGGTATCGTATTTTTTTGGAAAATAAAGCTGGACCACAACGCCTATCCCGTTTGCATGCAGCTTCTTTACCATATCCTTAAAGGAGCGTTCCCCGTTCCCCACCGCCGAATAGGCGTTCTTGGGAGCAAAGAGATACCCGTCCGTAAAGCCCCAGTAATTTATCTTTTTGGATTTCTTAGTCCTTGGCTCCAATTCCTCGGAAGCTGAATTGACAACCTCCCTCTGGTCTCTTTTTTCGGTATCCATGACCTCGTTAAATTCGAATACCGGCATGAGCTCTATCGTATTTATTCCGAGCTGCGTTATATACGGAAGCTTCTCAATAATTCCCTCGAAGGTTCCCCTGTTCTTAATCCCCGAAGAAATATGCTTAGTAAAGCCCCTGACATGCATCATATACATTATCATATCGCTGTAGCTGCGGTTTAGCGGGCGGTCATCCTCCCAGTCGTATTCCTCGGGAAAATATGCCCCGTGAGGCGAAAACCTCCCCCACTGCTCAGTGCCTTTGAGCCTGACGGCATAGGGATCCGTAAACCTCTTTCCCTCGGAATCCTCAAAGCTGTATATGTATTTATGGATATCTATATCCTCGAGCTGCATGTAATATACCTGCCCTACACGGGCATTATCACAAAAAGGGATCCTCTCCCTCTTTCCGCTGTCCGTTCTTTCCAGCACAAGCGTCAGAGGAGAGCGTCTTTTTCCCGTCTCACAGCCGTCCTCACAAACAACCGCTATATTTATCCCTCCCGGAGTATCTGTAGCTCCAAGCGGAAACGGTCTGCCTTCTTTTATTTTCAAAAGCGCCTCCAGCATTGAATGACGTATGGTAACATGATGCGCATGAATTTACAAAGGAAATATGCCGCTTGCACGGCGCAAGTTCAGCGCTGTATTAATAAATATAAATTAAATCACCAAAAGACATCATAGCACATTTTTAAGTATATTTCCAAAATCCATGTAGTCCTGTATAAAATCTCTGTGAACTTCCTTAATATAATTGAATTTTCCCTCCTTGGCGGCTTCCTCCAGCCTTTGTGCCCTGTCGCCGAGCTCATAGGCTCCTATTGTCCTGGCTCCGCTTTTTAATGCGTGTACCTTTATCCTGTAGGAAAGGAAATCCCTCTTTTCGTAATATTCGTTTAAAGCCGCTGCCGTCTCCCCGATGGACTCGTAGAATATCTCAAGAGCCGCCATATATATATCTGTGGAGCCGCATAATTCAATGGCTCTATCCGCCTCTATCCCCTTAAGCTTAGAAAATCTGCCCGATTCCGCAGGCTCCCCGGCTTCCTCAGCCTCCTGCCTTGCAGCGCCCTGAAGAGAGGATATCTTCTGTGAGGGCAGATATTTTTTCAGGAGCTTTTCAAGGGCGACACCGCCTATCGGCTTTGCCATATAGTCGTCAAAGCCGTTCTTTAGATATTCCTCCCGGGCACCCGATACAGCGTTTGCCGTAAGGATGATGCAGGGCTTGCCCCGGTTGGGATTGTTGACCTGCCGTTTTAAGTTGTATAAAAGCTCTATCCCGTCCATCTCCGGCATCATATGATCGAAAAGAAGGATGTCATAGACATTTGTGCTCATAAGCTTTAGAGCCTCCTCGCCGCTTAGAGCCGTATCCACCCTCATCAGCGTTTTTTTAAGAAGCCCCTTTGCCACTGTAAGATTTATCTTCGTATCGTCCACGATAAGCACGGAGGCATCCGGCGCCGTAAAGCTCTGGGTGTATCTGGGATGCTTTTTGTAGAGCTGGGTGACCGCCGCATAATAGTCTCCTATTGGCTCATTCCTGTGTATTTTCTGCAGGATCGAAAAGGAAAAGCTGGAGCCCTTACCGTATTCACTCTCTACCTCCAGACGGCTTCCCATCATATCCAACAGGCGCTGGACTATGTTCATGCCAAGCCCGGTTCCCTCAATCGTGCGGTTGCGGTTCTGATCCAGACGTTCAAAGGCGGTAAACAGCCTCTCCAGATCCTCCTGCTTTATCCCTATCCCCGTGTCCTCTACGCAGATCCGTATCTTCGCATTTGTCCCGTCGCACTGCTCCAGACAGGCGCTGAAGCATACCTCGCCCTTTTCGGTATACTTCCTCGCATTCGTAAGAAGATTTAACATACACTGCTTTAAGCGGGCGATATCTCCTATGAGGTATCTCGGAATATTCTCATCCACGGTCACATTGAACTTAAGCCCCTTATCGTTCATTCCCTGGCGCACCATCTCCTCAAGATCCGAAAACAGCGCTACAATATCGTACTCCGCGGGCAAAAGCTCCATCTTGCCGGACTCTATTTTGGAGAAATCCAAAACGTCGTTTACCAGAGACAGGAGCATATTTCCGGAACGCTGTATATCCACAGCGTACTGCCTCGTATAGTCCTCTCCGGTCTCCCTTATTATCATCTCGTCCATTCCAAGTACAGCATTTATGGGAGTCCGTATCTCGTGGGACATGTTTGCGAGAAATGCGCTTTTCTGGCGGGTAGCCTCCTCCGCCTGCTCCTTTTCTATCTCAAGCTCCCTCACCATGGTCTTTTCGTAGTAGATACAATTTTCCTTATGGTTAAAGCCGTTGAATATCGCCGTCGCCATCTGGGAGCAGCTCTCGTATCCGCAGCAGGTACAGTCTATGTTCCTGGACTCGGGCGTTAATTTATTCATGCTGACATATATCTCTTCGAGTTCCTCTTCACCCGGAAGCTCGTATCTGCACTCCTCCGAAAGATCCGTATATTCTCTAAGATAGTCCTCAAGCTTAAGCTTTGAAAACTGCCTGTTGTAGTTTTTTAATCTCTCCGCTGGAGAATCCGGAATTGACCAGGCATCTCCGCTGCCGGTCTTTTTGGATTCCTCCCTTATCTTAAGAAGGGCATACAGGGCATCATCGGTCCTTGCCTTTTCCGGATCGACCGCAGTGCCGCAGATACATCCTTTTTCGCAATTCAAAGCATCTATAAATAAAAAAGGAGTCTCTTTATTTTTTATACGCTCCGTATTCTGGTGCAGCCATTCGTACAGCCGCCGCTCTCCCTCGATCTGCCGGATGAATATCTGGTCTCCCAAAAACCAGCGCACTGTCTCCGCCAGTCCTCCCGGAGTCGGATAGAAAGAGCCAAGCCCGTATTCTATCTCACTGTGGGCGGAGGGTCCGTCAATGTTGTGTTCGTCCACGTAGTTTATCAGATGTTCAAAGGTGACGTTATATTGGACAAGCCCCTCATTGTGGGGGTCTTCGATTTCAAGCTTTTTTGCGATGCAGGGACTTATAAAGGCGAATTTATCGGTAATCTTTAATTCATTCCTGCAATAGATGGCGGCGCACATAAGGGGGCTTTGCACTGGAAATAGCGAATCGATGAGCTCCGGTATATATCTTTCTATATATGAGACTACGGCGGGACAGGGCTGTGATATGCCTCCGGTGAAGCCGTATTTTTCCATGTAATTTATATATCCCCAGGAGGTGATGTCCGCTCCGAAAGAGACGCTTATTATCCTGTTTACACCCAGCTTTTTCAAGCCGCCGAGTATATTCCCGTAGCGCTCGGGATAATTCGCCTTAAAAGCCGGAGCCAGCAGCAGGGATATCCTCTCCCCCTTTTCAAGGTCTTTAAAGAACCTCTCAGTATCGTCCTCAAATTCCCTGGCTCCATGAACGCAGACATCGATGCAGCTTCCGCAGGAAACGCATTTGCTCCCGTCGACTATGATTCGCGCCTTTCCGTCCTCTTCCTTGGAAATGCACGCTCCGACGGCACTGCATACCTTTATGCACTTGTTGCAGCCGATACAATTATCATTAGTAAAGACAATCGAACCCTTATTCATATCCTCTGCACCGTGTTGCGACCCTTTGCTACACTATGAATATACCCCACAAAGGAAAAAGCCGCAAGCATGGGTTTTGGTCAAATTATTTATGCACGTGTCCTCTCTCTTTTTCCATCTGCTCGAACGAGTCATACCTGATCGCCGCTCCGTCGCGGATCTCATAGAATACATCCGCCTTTTTAATCGTATTCAGCCGATGCGCAGATATTATGACGGTACAGCTGCTCATGATGGATTCCAGCGCTGCCTGTACCTCCTTCTCACTCTCACCGTCCAGCGCGCTGGTCGCCTCATCGAAGATGATGATATCGGGATTCCTGAGCAGGGCCTGCGCAATGGACACTCGCTGCCTCTGTCCTCCCGAAAGATTCAGACCCCCTTCGGATATCTGCATTTCAAGGCCGTCTTCGCTGTTGTTTATAAGGTCCGCAAGTCCTACCTTTTCAAGGACGTCCATCACCTGCCTTGTAGAGCAGTACGGCTGCCCGAAAGTAAGGTTATCCCACAGCGTGGAAGCAAACAGAACCGGCGTCTGTAACACAACAGCCACTAAATGACGGTAGCTGTTTTTCTCCAGTTCATCAACTTTGCAAGCATCTCCTTAGACATCGAATCGGACACCTCGGTTTTCGCCCTGACTAATGCCTTGCTTTTCTGCAAAGGGATGGAAAAACCACGGATCATAAAGAAGTTCAGCAGGATCAGGATGCCGTATACCACCAGCATAACCGGCATCCTCAGGCAGGAAACAACTGCCGTGAACAAAAGGTCCTCAACCATCAGGATGATGCTTGTCGAATAATCATATAGCAGGAGCTTAATGAACTGGATATCCGACGCAAGCCCCGCGAACAGCTTTCCGCTGGGCGTTTCATTGTGATACCGGAATGAGAGCGCCTGAAGCTTTCTCACAACAGCCACCTTCAGGCTGTATTCAAGCTCCCGCGTAAAGCTCTGATATATCCTGTTTTCAAACCAGGCGACCGTGAGATTTACCGAAAGCGCAATGCATGATGCCAGAAGATTTAGATAAATGGCTCTGTCAAGCTTCCCTGCTATGGTCGAACAGCTCATCCGGCTCTCCCAAAGCATCCATAATCACATACGGTCTGCGTTCCGCCACAGCCTCCACTCTGATATCGCTGCTGCCGTTCATAAGCAGATGCAGAAGCAGCTCTTCACATAAAAGCAGGCAGATAGTTATTGTTCACAGCATAACCCCCCTTTAGATTGAGTATATCATGATGCTCGACAAAAAAGAATGTCGCTTGCGTCATTCCTGCGCCGGACGCGGTTTCAACGGCTTTTGCCCGATGGCGTTTATTATAGAATATATTTTTAGCAATTGATTTCCTTTGATATAAATGTTATATATATTTTGTTGAATTATTTGATTTTGACGGATTTCTTTATAATTTCACAGGAGATTCAACATGAAACAGCTTCAATATTCTTTTAAAGACAGCAACTCTTTTGACGACGGCTTAAAGGCTCTCAGAAAATTTTATGACGATAACTCCTTTTATGGGATGCTGATCCACATATATACGGAAATAATCGACAGGGACAGGATCGAAGGGGCCCTTAAAAAGATAGAGGACATCCTGCCCGAGGCTCAGTACGTGGGCTGCTCTTCCAACGGAAATATCCTGCAGGGAGATTTTTCGGGCGATACCTTTGCGCTGACCTGTACTTTTTTCGAATACCCCACTACGAAGATTCAGATACTGCAATATAAGCTGACCGAAGAGACTCAGCAGGAGGTGTCCGACGCTGTTGTTAAGGCTGTGGAGGAGAACGACTGGGTCAAGGGCGTGGAATTTTTGCTCACCATCCGGGGCATGTCCCTTACGGGTCTTTGCGACGGCCTCACAAAGGTACGGGAGGGCGTCCAGATCTTCGGCGGAGGCGCCTTCAGCTCGGATATTAACGCCAACGAGGCCTGCGTCTTCTCAAGCTCCGGCTGCTATCAGGAAAAAGGCATAGCCTTCGTCCTTATCGGAGGCGAGGATATACATATAACGTCATCCTATGTAAGCGGCTGGAAGCCTCTGGGCTCCTTCCTCAATGTAACGGCGGCAGACGGGTATCTGTTAAAGGAGTTAAACGGCAAGCCAGCCTATGAGACCTACTATAAATATCTTCATATTAAAAACGATAAGGATTTCTTCTTTAATACACTGGAATTTCCCTTC
>JAGBNT010000040.1 GCA_017634255.1 Lachnospiraceae bacterium | reverse complement strand
TTTGCCATAGCGTCAGGCGTTTCTCCAAGGCTTAGAAGATCAGGGACCTTATCAGCATAGGAGACCTCCTTGATCTCAAACCCATGCCCGGCAAAATATTTTCTCCCTTCCTCCGGAGTTCCTTCCTGGATAACAGTATGATTTACAGCTATATCAGCAACCTTGGCTCCTCCCTTTGACATCATTTCCTTTACAATTGATCCGTCAGAGTCTGTTAATGCTGAAAATGTCACAGCGCCGAGCTCACGAGAAAATTTGTCTGCTGTGATCCAGCAGCCGCCATGTTCTGAAAGCAGTTTCCTTATATTCTCACATACGGAATTCAATTCCGGTTCGTTGAAATACCCCAGCAGTCCGTCTGTTAAGATACATATGCTGCCCTTTACATCTGAAATTGCCGAACTGAGAGAGTCATAGTTTGTGGCATCTACGGCCCGGAAATTCAGATATTCCTGCTGCTCCTTTGAGGCTATCTTTCTGATAGCCGGTTCTACTTCCTCAATGACAGCGGGCAGATCAAAGCCATAAAACTTTTTCTTCATATCCGCTATAACGAGACCCCTGGGAACATACCCGCAGGGCAGATCGATGATCACATCACAGCCGGATTCTTTAGCCAGTATATTCCCGATATGGTACCTTGCCTCATTTGAGACCATATATGCTTTGGTGATCTCCGGGGGAGTGTCTGAAGCACCCTGTACAGTCAGATCTATTTCATCCGCCAGTTGTGCTGCCTCTTTTATCCCTGTATGTTTTAACAGGCCAAGACATCCCTTTGCCGTGGCGAAAACCGGATTAACAGCTAAAAACAGTTCTTTTTTATCCATAGTGAGCAACCCTCTTTCATTAATTTTGTTACACATTCTATCATAAGGTCAGGTTGACATGCTACTGTCATTTTTAAAAATCCAGGACATTGACACAGAAAACGTTACTGTTCACATGCGAACTGTAACGAAAACTATGACTTTCCGAACGTAAAATCGGAAAATGCGTTCGTAAATCCGGCTTCGCCGGACACGCCGACCGGCAAGCCGGCCGCCTGGTCGAATACGGATATTGAATTTCTGATGAAATTCAATATCCTATACTTACACTGGTCTATAAATCACAAAAAATGTTGAAAAATTTTTATACAATTAGTATAGTTTTCCTTAAAAAGAATAATAAGTTCGATAACAAAAGCTAATGAGGAGGGAATTTAAACCGGCATCGTTGTAGCTTGCAGGTGCAGAAAGGAGTGAAAAATGAAGGACGCAACGGAACTTACAAAGAGCCCATCCTCAGGCATAGGATATTGAATTTCATCGGAAATTCAATATACGTATTCGACCAGGGACTTGCGAAGCAAGTCGCGTGTCCCGCGGAACGCGGGATTCCTGAACGCATTTCCGATTTTGCGTTCAGGAAGTCATAAATTATTGGAAATGATTATTAAATTTTAAAAACAGGAGGTCACTTGAAGTGAAGATTTTATCAATTATTTTGGGAGTTATTATGATCATCTGCGGCTTTAGCTGCGCCATGTCGCCGGGAGCGACGTTTCTTGCTTCGGGCTATATGATAGCGATAATGTTTCTTGTTTCCGGCATATTCGGGCTGGTAAGAGGCTTTACATTAAGGATGTACGGTCTGGATTTTGCAGTGAGCATCTTAGGAACGATCATAGGAGTATTTGCCATATTCAGACCTGAGTCAACACTTGGGATCGATATTATGCTTATCTATGCTTCCGCTGCTTTCTTTGTGATAAGAGGTGTAGTCGCGATCGTGCTCTCGCTTAACTTAAAGAAGGTCGTTGGCGGAAACGGCTGGATATTGGGAATGATCCTCGGAGTGCTGGCTATCATAGTCGGAATTTATTCTTTCGTGCATCCTCTGGTCATGGCATTGGCTATTGGTCTTCTCATTGGAATGTATTTCATAGAGGAGGGAATAGACCTCATAGTTATAGCGCTCACTGTGCTTTCCGCAAGGACTGAAACGGAGTGATGAGTATAAGGATTTAGGCCATGAAAAATAAGAACACGGGAAAAAAAGAGGGCAGGATCGTTGTAGAGATAGGGGCGTTCATCATCGTTTTGTTTACTCTTGTAACGATAGCAGTAGGCAACATGGTCACAATGGCTTCCTTTTCCACCGCACTAAACGCAAATTTGTACCTGTATGAGTATTATATGGGAAACCTGGAAGATATCATGGGTGAATATAAAGCCTTGTCCTGGCTCATGGACTACTGGAAGGGATATGCCGATAACTGGGCCAAGGAGGAAACCGTTTATAAAGAGGCTCAGGCTATAGACGACATCCTGACAAGGCTTTCCAAAAAGAGCGCCAGGGATGTAACCCCTGAGGAAGCCGCGGCTTTGCCGGAAGAGGATCAGAAAAGATTTGCCCTGTGGAGCTATAAAGAGCTGCAGAAAGAATTTAGCGAGTATGAGGATGATGAGGAGGATTTCTATATCATTCTTGCGATGGCAGACAGTGAGCAAGATACACCCATCGTTATCTTAAGTAATGTGACGGATGTTAAGTTCGGTACTGTGGGTGACGTGGAGAATATCAATCAGGTAATAGCAAATACCGATGAGGCAGAAAGGGCGGAGGTATGGAAGTGGGCTTTTTCGACTCCCGAATCGATGATGCTCTTTGGCACGCGCCTGCCGATTGAGGGCTATAAGGGCTCCTACTATGCCAACATGCTCGGCGCCTTTCCCGCCCAGACCGTATACGACAGCATGACCTTTACAGCCACTATCAGGAATGAAGTGATTGTGATGATGTTCCTTGTACTTATTCTTATTTTACTGGTCTTATATTTTATTGTTCCCCGACCTTTGGAAAAACTGAAGAGATTAGTTACAGAGTATTCAGATACTAAGGATACGGCTGCGCTTACACGCAAGCTCTCCGATATCCAATCGAAAAACGAGATAGGGGCTCTGGCGGATGAATTTTCCTCCATGGCGCAGGAGATGGAGCGCTATACTCAGGAGATGGAGGTGCTGGCAGCGGAAAAGGAGAGAGTCGCGACCGAGCTAAGTGTGGCGACAAACATACAGATACAGATGCTTCCCCATGTATTTCCTCAAAGAGACAGGTTTGATCTGTATGCATCTTCCAAGGCAGCTAAAGAGGTGGGCGGAGATTTTTATGACTCCTACATGATAGATGACGACCACCTTGCCATGACCATTGCCGATGTGTCAGGCAAGGGCGTTCCGGCTTCCCTGTTCATGGCGGTTTCAAAAACCATGTTAAAGAACAGGACCCTTGTGGGAGGAAGCCCGGCAAGCGTACTTAAGGATGTCAATAACTGGCTGTGCGAGGGGAATGACAGCTGCATGTTTGTGACAGTATGGCATGGAATACTTACCATTTCCACAGGAGAACTGGTCTGCGCCAATGCCGGACATGAAAATCCCGGCTTTCGCATGGGAGATGAACCTTTCAGGCTGATAAGAAAGGATCACGGTCTGGCGCTGGGATTAATTGAGAACGAGGAATTTGTGGAGGAGCACTACAGGCTTTCCTCAGGAGATGCCGTATTTGTCTATACAGATGGCGTGCCGGAGTCCCATGCCCTCGATGAGAGCATGTTCGGAGAGGACAGGCTGGAGCAGGTGCTTTCAACGGTCGCAAAGGATGCCGCCCCCCGGGAGATCATGGAAAAGGTGGGGGCTGCTGTCGAAGAATTTGCAGGCGATGCACCTCAGTATGACGATATTACGATGCTGTGTCTCATAATCAATTAAAAAGCGTCATGGTATCGCAAAATGAAACTTAAAGGAGAAGATTAAACAGGAGCAGTATCTGGTATTATGACAGTAAAACTAAGTGTTTCATATGTGGCAGATCTTATTGCCGTGATCTTGATGATTATTCAATTGATAAGGCTCAGGAAGCTCTCTGGTGAAAGAGACTCGATCAAGAGTTATTTCCAGCGCTTTTCCTGGGTGGTGCTCGCCATGTCCGTTCTCCATCTTATGACGGACTACGCGAATCTGCAGCTGGACAGCCAGCTGGGAGGACTTACGACGGAGAGCTATCTAAGCCTGTTCGAGACCGGAGATACTCTTTGGATATGGACAGAGCTGGGCAGCTATATCCTGGACATCTTTTTAAGCACGGTATTTCTGTACATGTGGGTTTATTTTCTGGGGATGAGCCTTTTTGAGGACAGAGATTTCATTAAGCGTAAATTCTGGGCGGGATTTACACCGCTTATAATCTCTGCGGCGGTTACCTGTATCAGTATTCCCATGGCGGTCACCTCAGATGCCGGCTTCATTTTCTGTGTCGTTGCAATCTGCCTGTTCTTTATCATACGCATATACTATTTTATGATAAGCCTGTGGATGCTCCGCACATATAAGAAGCAGAACGGATATCTGCGGTTTTTCAATCCATGGGTCTTTTTTATCCCGGTGTTTGCGGGCTGGCTGCTTCAGGATATTTTCTACTGGGGCTTCTCGGCGCTGGGCTCCACTTTGGGAATAATGCTGATTTACGCATCCATAGTCAATGAGGAGAAGTACATGGATGTCGAAACAGGGTTTTATAATATGGACTTTGCGGACTATCTTAAGGGGCTCGTAAACAGAAATAAGTATGCCCCCGGCAGCGCAATGACCTTTACGCTTAATTCTCCCGGTGAAATGCAGAAGTTTTCAGAGATGCTTAGAAAACAGCTGCCGAAGAACTGTGAGCCTATACTGCACAGTGACAGTGAGGTCGTTGTGCTTACGAGTGTACAGGAGCGCGGTCCCCTTGTCATGGTGATGGAGGATGTGAAAGCGGTTTCAGAGGTCAATACAGCCTGCTGTCTTAAAAAGAAGACCGAAACGGCGGTAGAATTTATGGAGCGTGTTCTGTGATGGAAATAATTGAAATTTCTGAGGAAAATCTGGAGAGCTTCGGACCGCTTTTAGGAGAGGATCTTACAGAAGATATAAAGCGGATCTATTATAACGGGATTGGTGTTGCTGATGAAGACGGCAAGGCTTTAGGAGCTCTTGTTTATGAACTTTTAAACGCTGAAAGCGAGGAGGACACCAAAGCCAGGATATGCAGGCTGAAAGCCGCAGATAAAGAGGTTTTGGATGCACTGACGGCTTTCTATGCCGATTCTTCCACGAAGGAGAATGAGGTCGATAAAAGCTTTTACGAGCTGTCAGAGGAGGATGAGGCGAAGACTCTTAACGGGATCGGTTTTTCCATGGAGAAAAGGGAAGGCGATGCCCTGGATGTCACGCTTGAGGAGCTGAGCCGGACGAGTCTCGGAAAGCAGAAGATACTTCCGGAACATGTGGGCAACATTGAGGCTCTGTCAGTTCTGCAGTTCAGAGATGCCGTTAAACAGATATTGTTTAAGGGTCACAGGGGTCTTATAGAAGATATTCCCTATCTTCCAAAGAGCTGGTTCGACAGCAGTGTATCCTCCTGTGTAAGCTCCGGAGGAATGGTTCCCGGGCTTTTCCTGATAAGAAGGACACCTTCGGGCGTTTTGATACCCGTACTGTTCTTTTCTTACGGACCGGAGAGTAAAAAGGACCTGCTCTATATGATGCGTTATTCCCTTCAAAAGGCTCTGCAGATATATCCGCCGGAAACTGTGGTCAGGATATACAGAAGAACCCATTCCATAAGAGCCATAACTGATAATATCATTCCAAACCAAAAAGGGAAGGAAATCTTTTGGGGAGAGAGGGACGAGCATTAATCCGGAAGCTTTTACCTGGTTATTATCAGATGCTCCGTCTCCCGAAGATTGCGGTTTTTGAAGCTGACGGTGTATTTTTTGTCAAACTGCCGGATATTGAAATCGTCCTTATAGAGGTCATAGATGAAGTCAGTGTTCTTTATGACCAGAAGTATTTTGGCGGGAGTTTTTTTAAGACATTCACATAAACGCAGCTGATCCTCTTTGCCGAACTCGTTGCCGGAGTAAGAGGAAAAGTCGGTGTCATAGGGTGGATCGAGAAAGATAAAATCGTCCTCTGCCGGTTTAAGAGAGGTTATAAAATCTTCAAAATCCTGACAGCAGATGAGGGTGTTTTCCAGTCTGGAGACTATTTCCCCTGAGCGAAGATAGTCTATTTTTTTTCGCAGATCCTTTCTGTTATAGGAGATGCCGCCATAGGGGACGTTGAAGAGACCCTTATGGTTATACCGGAACATGGAGGAGTAGCAGTATTCACGTATAAAAAAGAAAACCGCAGCCTGAACTCCGGCGGTCGAGCCCCCGGGGTGATTGAGCAGGTGCCTTACATACATGTAATAAGCCGATTTAAGTGCGGCTTCGATATTGTCAGCCCTGTCACTGTCGGATATCCTTCCATGAGCCGCTTCCAGCTTATGCGAGCGTCTGAGCTTGTCAGAGAGATTTTCATATAATTCCAAAAGGAATTTCTGAGTGTTAAGCTGAGCCATCTTTGAAAACAGCTCACTATGCTCCTGTAAAAAATCATCCACAGAGACCTCACCTGAATAGAGCCTCAGGATATTTTCCCGGGACTGCACGGCAAGAGAGCCCAGGGAGGTAAATTCGTCGGCAAATCCTTCTGCACAGCCTATAAAGTCTTTGTCCTGCTCCTTTACACAGCGATAGAGGTTGATAAGCTCACTGGATCTGTCGTTTATGCAGCAGCTTTTGGCATCGGTATCAAAGAATACAGCCCCGCCGCCGACAAAGGGCTCTATATATCTTCCCGAATATTTTGGTGTGTACTTTCGTATAACGGGCAGCTCGGCTTCTTTTCCCCCCGGCCACTTAAGAATGGTTTTCATATACCTTTATTATCACATGCAGGCTTTTTTTTCAATAAATGAAGAAGAAATGACAGAGGCAGGATGCGGTATCAGAAAAACATTTAAGACTAATTTTATAGAAAGCAGCGGATGACAATGATATAATCATTTTTATAAGTCAAGTGATAAGAATTATCGTTAATGAGTATGATGACGACCTTTAATGAAGTATGGACTGAAATTGAGAAGCATCAGGGGGAGGTTCTGCTCACCTCAAGGGGACTTGAATTTACTTATCAGGTCAAAGGGGGCTGCCTTTATATTTCTCGAAAGAAAAAGGAATTAACAAAAGCCTCGCTGGAAAGGGCATATAATGAGGCTGTAAAGCTGGACTTAAGGGTAAGCGGTCCAAAAAAATTAAAGGTTTTTGGCGCAAGCTATATATATCCGATCTTTTTGCACATAGGTCTGATACAAAAGCCGGAGGCTCCGATAAAGAAGAGCTGAGGCAGGCAACACGCAGTTTGTTATGAGGGGTTCCTGTTCAAATGCGAACAGGAATTATGAGGGCACTTATGAGAGAATTTATACCCGAAGCAAGAAAAAAGAAACTGGATTCCTTATTTGAAGCTTTTTCAATTATAGCTGAGGATACCTATGTTTTTTTATGTGATATGTACTATGACTATTCCAGATGGTCAAAGACTCTGGTGCAGGATTTCGGGCTTCCCTCCGAATATATGCAGGGTGCGGGGAGGATCTGGGAGCAGCATATCCATCCCGAGGACAGACAGACCTATCATGACGGAATAGACGATATTTTTAATCACAAGTCCAGCGGGCATGATATGCAGTATCGAGCCCAGAGGAAAACCGGTGAATACGAGGTATGTACCTGCCGCGGCATAGTTATAAAGGATGAAAACGGTCAGCCCGAATATTTCGGCGGAGCCATTAGAAATCATGGACAGCAGAGCCATATAGATACATTGACGGGACTTAGAAACCAGTACGGGTTTTTTGAGGATATCACTCAGAGGATACAGGGCCGGACTGAGGTTAGGATATGTCTGGTGGGTTTCGGAAAGCTTACGGAGATGAATGAGTTATACGGCTACCGTTTCGGAAATATGCTGATCCAAAGGTTGGCAGATATCTCATGGACCACGTGGGCAACCGGGGCGGCACATACCGGATGGATGGCTCTAAATTTGCCATAGTTACTGAGACCCAATCCATAGACGAGCTGAAAACAACATATGAGAATGTCAGGATGCGTTTTCGAGAGGGGCTTGAGATCTCGGGAACCTTTGTGACCCCCGAGTTAAGTGCCGGGATCATGGAGCTCGCGGACTTTGATACCGATGATCAGACTGTATATGCTTGTCTTAACTTTGCCTATGAGGAATCTAAGACTCTAAAGCACGGGAATATAGTTGAGTTTCACGAGGACGATACCACTGATGACAGGAGCCGAATAGCCAGGATACATGTTATAAGGAACAGTATTTCAAAGAATTTCGAAGGCTTTTCACTTCTTTATCAGCCCGTAGTTAATGCTGCGTCGGAGAAGATGATCGGGGCGGAAGCCCTCCTTAGATGGCAGAGCAAAGAATACGGAATAGTTCCTCCGGATTTCTTTATACCGGTGCTGGAAAGGGATCCGCTGTTTCCTGATCTCGGAGAATGGATACTTAGAAGGGCGGTCAAGGATGCCGGAAGGGTTCTTAGGCTTATACCGGATTTTGTCATAAATGTGAATCTTTCCTACACGCAGATAGAACAGCCTGATTTTACGGACAGGGTATGGAACGTGCTGAACCTGACAGGTTTTCCGCCGGATCATCTCTGCCTTGAGGTCACTGAAAGATGCAGGCTTCTGGATATGGAGCTCTTAAAAAATGTGATGACAAAGCTTCACGCAGGAGGGGTGCGCATAGCGCTGGATGATTTCGAAACGGGCTTTTCATCGGTGGGAGTGGTTAAAAACCTTCCCTTTGATACGATAAAGATCGACCGGAGCTTTGTCCAGAGAATAGAAGAGGACGAGAAGGAAAGAAGGCTGGTAAGCAGCTTTGCAGAGCTTGCCGGAACCTACGGGGCAAAGGTCTGCGTAGAGGGTATTGAAACCTCCGGGATGCGTGATATCCTTAAGGAGTACGGAATACACAGCTTCCAGGGATATTACTATTCCCGTCCCATAGAGATAGAGAAGCTTTTGAAGGGAATAAAGTCAGATACGATCTTCGCCCCGAATTTATGACTTCCGGCTGAGGATTATTTTAAACGGATTATAAGAAGCGAGAACTTAAAAGTACGAGGATGATGTCATGTTCAGAGGAATGAGGCGCTTTAAGCAGCAAATACCTGAAGAGGAGTGCATAGAGATTTTAAAGAATGAATACAGGGGGGTATTGTCCGTCCTTGGAGATGAGGGCTACCCTTACGGTATGCCCCTTGACCACTGGTATTCTGAAAAAGACGGAAAGATATATTTTCATGGGGCAAAGGAAGGACATAAGCTGGACGCTATTTCAAGGTGTCCGAAGGTAAGCTACTGTGTGATGGACAAAGGCTACCGCAATGAGGGTGAGTGGGCTTTAAACATCCGCAGCGTGATAGTGTTCGGACGCATGAGCATTGTTGAGGATGAAGAAAAGAAAAAGGAAATCTGTACCTGTATATGCCGGAAGTTTACGGATGATGAAGCATATCTCGAACAGGAAATGAAAAATGCCTTTCCCCGGGTCTGCTGCCTGGAATTGGATATAGAGCATATGACGGGGAAGCTGGTAAATGAAGCGTAGAAATTCCCGGGGGCCGGCAGCTTATAAGAAAACGCTGATCGCCTGTTATCTGGGTTTTATCACACAGGCGATCGCGGCAAATTTCACACCATTATTATTTCTGAAGTTTCATTCTGACTATGGCATACCGCTCGGGCGGATTGCCCTCATTTCCACTACATTCTTTTTTACACAGCTTATCATAGATGTTTTTTGCGCGAAATATGTAGACTGGATAGGATACCGCCGGGCAGTGGTCGTATCGGAGGCCGCGTCGGCAGCGGGACTTGTCGGACTTGCAGTTCTGTCAGACCTGCTTTCGGACCCGTTTGTCGGGATAATCATAAGCGTTATCATATATGCGATCGGAAGCGGTCTTATAGAAGTACTGGTAAGCCCCATAGTGGAAGCATGTCCCTTTGAGCATAAAGAAGCGGTCATGAGCCTGCTGCACTCCTTTTACTGCTGGGGAACAGTGGCGGTCATTTTTATTTCGACAGTTTTTTTCAGTATTTTCGGGATTGCAAGCTGGAGATGGATGGCGTGCATATGGGCGCTCCTGCCGCTCTATAATATCTATAACTTCCTGACCTGTCCGATTGAATACCTTGCGGGCGAAGGTCAGGGAATGTCGATAAGAGAGCTCCTCAAATCGCCGCTTTTCTGGACAGGGATACTGCTGATGATATGTGCAGGGGCATCCGAAATAGCCATGGCTCAGTGGGCGTCGGCATTTGCAGAGGCTGCGCTTGGGGTTGAAAAGAATATAGGCGATCTGGCGGGACCATGTATGTTCGCCGTGATGATGGGAGTCAGCAGGACGATTTATGGAAAAAGCGGAAGCCGGCTGAACCTGAAAAAATATATGATGGGCTCGGGAGTGCTGTGCCTTATTTGTTATATACTGGCTTCGCTATCGCATGAGCCGCTGCTGAGTCTGGCAGGCTGCATTATGTGCGGCTTCTCTGTAGGCATTATGTGGCCGGGGACTATCAGCATAATGTCAAAGAAGATGCCTCTCGGAGGGACGGCGATGTTTGCCCTTCTGGCAATGGCAGGAGATATTGGCGGCTCAATAGGACCGGCTGCAGTCGGAATGGTTACCCAGAGTGCCAATGATAACCTGCAGGCAGGTATGCTGTCCGCAAGCATTTTCCCGGCGGTGATGATACTGACCCTGCTCGGGCTCGGAAGGCAGAGTAAACAGGTGGGATGATGGCTGTTTCGGTTTCAGCCTGCGCAGGCGGTACGGACGCGGGTGCTGCCGGGGCAAATGATTTAGTGGAGACAGAAGCCGTGGAAGCAGCCGGTACTGAGACTGAGGCTTCGAGCGCGGAGGACACGGCGGACGAAGCGTATGAATGGATGATGGGAGTGACAAGGAGCGGTCTTTCGGATGAGGAAAAGGTGATCTCCGATAAGCTTGCAGAGGCTTTTGCGTCTTACATTAACAGTGCGGGGATAAAGGATCCGGATGGGAATGTTTTGACGCTTAAGGCTTCATCAGAGGGCATCTATCAGGCGGGAAGCTATTATGACTATATGAAATCCGAAAAAATGTACACGCCCTTATATTATCTGCTCGAATCATCCGATGGATACGGCTCAAGCTCGGTTGCCAAGTATTGGAGGATACGGACAGGGATCGCGCAGGGGGACTGCGCACTTTCGACGGAAATGAACCTCGCGCTGGCGCTGCAAAATTACAGCTCCGTAAAGAGTGTTGATTTCGAAACGATATGGGGCGAAGGTCATACGGAGGCTGAGAGGCTCGATAGCTGTCATGGCTAATGACTTATAAAAAAATAAAAAAACTGCCCGAACTCGATTTTATTTCGTATAGGATATTGAATTTCATCGGAAATTCAATATCCGTATTCGACCAGGCGACCTGTTTGCAGGTCGGCGTGTCTGGCGAAGCCAGATTTCCGAACGCATTTCCGATTTTGCGTTCGGAAAGTCATAATATTATAGATGAGGGTAAATATAAACATGTGTCAGCCTGGATCAGGCTGCACGGGAATGACCTGTCCGGGTGAGTTGAAACAAGGAGGAAAACATGGAGAACATGGAGAACATGGAGAACATGGAAAACATGGAAAACAAGGAGAACGATAATCTGGATAATTTTAAGATCGAAGACGATGTATTGGAAGATGTAAGCGGCGGGGGAGGATTAAGGGAGTCAGACATTGACTACTGTTGCTACTGTAAAAAATATCATACCTTGATGAGGCAATATCCCTGGAGGATCAGACCCGCTGGTTATAAAAAATGGTACAATGATGCGTACAGATATGACTGTGAATTTAACGGACCATTCTACGCGCTTAGTAATGTGAACGGACACATTTTCTACTTTGACGCGCATCTTAAGAGACTGAATTAACAGGGGCGAGCAGGTCTTTTCAGGACTCTGTGAAGGATAAGATGTGACTTTGTAGTTGCAATTCAGCAGCCTGCCAGCCAGCTGAATTGC
>JAGBNT010000039.1 GCA_017634255.1 Lachnospiraceae bacterium | reverse complement strand
TGGGTCTTCATGATCTCATATTCCTCATCCGTAAGCTTTCCGGGCTTATTTAAGATAGCGTCCGGAATATTGATCTTTCCGATATCGTGCAGAGGTGCCGACATTACGGCATTAGACATAAACTGGGGGCTTAGCTTTTCCAGGTAATAGCCCTTTTTCTTAAGACCCTCAAGGATTATCTTTACGTATGCCGCGGTCTTTTGAACGTGGGCTCCGGTATCAGAATCCCTGTTCTCCACCAGATCCGCCATCGTAATGATAAGACCGTTTTGCATCTGGGCGGTGGCATTTGAATAATAGCGGACCTCCCTCATCTGCTCGGCAATTCCCGAAGCCATTTTGCTCACTGAACGATAGAGCTCCTCTATCTCGTCCCCCGTATGTATATCCAGCGAGCGGACAGTCTTGACCTTACTGTCCAGGATCTTCTGATCCTCGTCGTCCCTTATGAAATTATTGGTAAACGCGGTCATACTGCCTATTGGGTAGGTCAGGGAATATCTGGATATCCATAAACCGTAGCTTAGGATCAGCACAAAGAAGCCGGAGAAAATAAGCATGATCTTGATAACGAAATCTCCTGCATAATGGGACAGATACCCCAATGAGACATCCGCGCCCACATAACAGACCGTCTCATCCCGGGTGTTCTTTACCGGCTCATAGGTGGTCAGTACCCAGCCGGAGACGTCGTTCGACTCTATATCCGGTATCTCTTCTCCTGCAAAAAGCGCCGGAAGATATTCCTCGAACGCCTCCTCAAAATCCGCCCTCTCACCGGGAGCATAGGCAGGCACATCCTCTGTCTCGAGGTCGAAGACATAATAGCACCCGTCGGACTTTATCTTTAGAACATATAAATACTCAACTCCCGGAGCATTGTCCCGGATATTTCGCATAAGCTTCCTGGTATCCTCATAGCCTCTGGCGTCAAAGCCCTTTTCAAGATAGGTGTCTATCATTGTAGGATCCACTATCTGCGCTGTAAATTCAGCGGCCTTTCGGGCATTGCTGGCATATTCCAGCTTTTTTTCGCTAAAATAGATGTTTAAGCTGATAAGGCTTAAGATGATGGCCATAAAGGCTGCTGCCGCCGCCACAAGTCTGGCGATCTTTTTCTGGAGCGAGAGCTTTCTGACTCCGCCGCTCTTCCTGTCCAGCTCCCCCATCTCCTCATCCGAAAGCGGCTTTTGCCTCCAGCCCCCCTGCCATATGGATTTCCTTATGTACTCGGGAACAAAATGCCTTACCCCAAAGGCTATGCCGGCTGAAAGGCTTTTATCCACTATATTGAGTCCAAAACAGACCAGAAAGGCGCAAAGATAAAAGCCCAGTCCGGTATGCTCGGAAAGAGCCTTTGCCGTGTCGGTAACGGCGTCCATCTGAGGCTTGCCCTGAAGTACGAGCTGAAAGAGCATCCCAAGAACACCGCCCAGAAGCGAGAGTGCCAGAATATAAATAAGAAAACGGCTCTTTTTCTTAAAGCCCCCTGTCCTCATGAACCAGGCAGTGACTATGGCTATAAGGTTGGCTATCAGAGTGTAATAGAGGGCATCCTGGTTAAAAAAGACGCTGCCTAAATTTGTGAGTATCGCCGTCAATATCCCCGGGAACACTCCCCCCATGGAGGATACGTAGATGGTTCCTATGGTATCCAGCCACAAAGGTATTTTAAATATTGTGACCAGCCCGGACAGCAGGATATTAACTGTCGTGCCGATGGCAACCAGTATTATAAGCCTCACTCTATTATCAAGCTTCTTCTTAGCACGTAACTTCACAGGTCTTCCTCCGGGTTTAAACAATCCTCTTAAACTTTTTCTCCAGCTCCCTTTCGGAGAGCTTTATTATCGTAGGTCTTCCGTGTGGACAGTTATACGGGTTATCCAGGGTCAGAAGCTCCTCTATTAGCTCCTCGGCTTCCCTGACTGAAAGCAGGGTGTTTCCCTTTACCGCCGCCTTGCAGGACATCGTGGCTATACGGTCATGGATGGCGGTTACGTTCTCATAACTGCCTTTGTCTCCGAGCTCATCCAGCATGGAAGTGAAGACCTCCATTTCATCGAGTCCGTAAAGATCTGCCGGTATCGCCCTTATCGCTATATCGCTTCCCCCGAAATCATCTATCTCAAAGCCAAAAGAATTAAAGCCCTCCATAAATTCCTCGATGGTAAGCCTCTGCTTTGAATTTAAGGTAATTATCAGCGGTGGCTCAATGCGCTGCGAATTTATGGTATTTTCCTTTAAGGCTTTCATAAGTCTTTCGTATTTGACCTTTTCATGAGCTGCATGCTGATCTATGATGAGCATATCCTTTTTGTATTCTATTATCCAGTAGGTTCCGAAAACCTGACCCACTATCCTGAACTCATCCGCAGCTTTGCGGCTTAATATCTTTTCCTCAAAGAAGTCAAGCTGCTCCTCGTTTGTTGTATCGGAGGCGAAGAGCGTTCCAAAGCTCTCCGGCTCGGCGACTGATACGCTCTCCTCATAACCGCCTTGCAGTAACGCGCGTTCATTTACGCTGCCATATTCCTCGCCTAATGCCCTCTCAGGACTTTTAGCATACACCGGCTCCTGCGCGCGAAGCCTGCTTTTTTCAAACGGCTCGGGAACCGAAGCGCTTCCTTGCTCCTGCCTTTCGGCTGGAGGCTCGTCCCGCACCAGCTGGACTTTATTTATAAGCTCTGCGGAGCCTAGGGTCCGGCTGACCGCCTTGCTTACAAACTCAAAGACCTCTTTTTCCTCGTTAAACCTTACCTCCATCTTTCTCGGATGGACGTTTACATCGACGCTCGAGGGGGGAAGGGAGAGCTTTAACACCGTAAACGGAAAGCAGTGCTGCATTAAAAAGCCGGAATAGCCCTCTTCAATGGCGCGGCTTAATACCTTATCCTCCACATAGCGGGAATTTACGAAATAGTGTTCCATCTGCCTGTTCTTCCTCGCTACAACGGGTCTGGCTATATAGCCCTTAAGGGAATACTCCCCGTCATCCGCCCCTAATTCCAGCAGATTATCACTAAACTCCTTTCCGTATATCCTGTATATGACCTCCTTTAGATCCCCGTTTCCCCTTGTATTTAAAACCAGTCTTCCGTTAACTGTATACTTAAAGGCTATATCGGGACGGCTCAAGGCAAGCTGCTCCATAAGAGAGGATATATAGGTCCCCTCGGTATTATTAGTACGCAAAAATTTTTTTCTGGCAGGAGTATTAAAGAAGAGATTCCTTACTATAAGCGTGGTTCCCTCGGGAACCCCCACCTCTTCGAAAATCCTCTCTTCCCCGCCCTCTAAGGCAAAATGCACGCCGGTAACGGACCTTTTGGTCCTGGTTATTATCTCCGTCCTGCTGACCGCGGCGATACTCGAAAGAGCCTCCCCGCGAAAGCCCATACTCCTTATACTCCCCAGCTCGTCAATGGAATGAAGCTTCGAGGTGGCATGGGATACAAAGGCATTCTTTATATCCTCCGCGTCTATCCCCCCTCCGTCGTCGGTCACTCGTATGAGCTCACTCCCTCCGCCCTTTATTTCGACGGAAATATGGGAGGCCCCGGCATCGCAGGAATTTTCCACCAGCTCCTTGACAACGGAAAGTGGGCGCTCCACCACCTCGCCTGCCGCTATCTTATCTATGGTCTTTTTATCCAAAACTACTATACTGCTCATTACTCTTAAGCCTTTTCTGCAATTCGTCGAGCTTGTTTAAAGCCTCAATAGGCGTGGTGCGGGAAAGATCCATATTGAGTATCTCCCTCTCTACGCCGCTTTGCTTCATTGTATCAAAAATGGAATACTGATAGTACTCCTCCTCCTGAGAACCCTTAATATCCGCTTGGCTCTTACCGGCAGCCCTGTCGGCTATCTCCTTTATCCCGTCAATGATATCATTATTGATAAGCTCTGATAAAAGCTCGTTCGCCCGGTTTACCACCTCTTCGGGCACACCGGCTATCCTCGCCACATGTATGCCGTAGGAGCGGTCCGCACTGCCCTCGATTACCTTTCTTAAAAAGATCACGTCGTCGCCGTGCTCCCTGACTGCAAAGCAGTAATTATGCACTCCGTCTATCTTTCCCTCCAGCTCCGTAAGCTCATGGTAGTGGGTGGCAAAAAGGGTCTTGGCTCCCCTGTTATGCCTGCAAAGATACTCTATAACCGCCCAGGCAATGGAAAGCCCGTCAAAGGTCGAGGTGCCCCTGCCTATCTCGTCTAAGATCAGAAGGCTCTTGCTCGTGGCATTTCTCAATATGTTCGCAACCTCTGTCATCTCCACCATAAAGGTAGACTGACCGCTCGACAGGTCATCGGAGGCTCCGACCCTCGTAAATATCCTGTCCACTATACATATATCCGCCTCGTCGGCAGGCACGAAGGAACCGACGCAAGCCATCAGCGTAATAAGGGCGGTCTGCCTCATATATGTGGATTTTCCAGCCATATTGGGACCCGTGATAAGTGAGAGCATCCTGTCCTGCCCGTCTAAGATAAGGTCATTTTTTACAAAGGACTCATCCCCCATCATCTTTTCCACGACCGGATGCCGCCCGCCCTTTATCTTTAAGACGCCATTTTCGTTTATACTCGGGCGCACATAGTTATTTTGCTCCGCAGTATAGCTTAGGGACTGCAAAAAATCCAGCATCGCCAGTGCGGCTGCGGTCTTTTGAACCCTTAAAACATTTGACGCAATGCTGGTACGGATCTCATCAAAAAGCACGTACTCCAGCTGGTTTAATTTTTCCTCGGAATTTAAGATAGTGTCCGCCAGCTTATTTAATTCCTCGGTTATAAAGCGCTCTCCCCCGGTGAGGGTCTGCTTTCTTATATAATCGTTCGGAACCATGCCTAAAAATGAGTTTGAGACCTCAAAGGCATAGCCGAAGACCTTGCTGAATTTGATCTTTAAATTCTTTATCCCGGTACGTTCCTTTTCCCTTTCCTCAAGCTCTGAAAGCCATCTCTTCCCGTTTGTGCCGGCATCTCTTAATTCATCCGCCTCCTTGGAATATCCCGGCTTTATGATGCCGCCCGCCTTTTGAACCAGCGGCGGTTCCTCTACTATCGCTTTATCTATAAGCTCAAAGATATCGCTTAAGGGGTCTATATCAGAGTTCAGCGAGCTTAAAAGGGCGTCGCCGCTGCCCTCCAGCGCCTCCTTTATCTTAGGTATAACCCTTACGGATTCCTTTAAGGCTATAAGTTCCCTGGGATTGGCGGAGGCAAAGCTTATCCTGCACATAAGCCTCTCCAGATCGTATACCCCATTGAGGCTTTCGCGCAGGGTATCTCGAAGCCTTATATCGCCGCAAAGCTCTTCTACCGCCGAGAGCCTCATTTCTATCTCCCTGGGATCCATAAGGGGCTGTTCGAGCATACTCTTTAGCTTCCGGGCTCCCATTGCCGTTTTGGTGTGGTCCAAAACCCAAAGGAGGCTCCCCCGTTTCTGCTTTTCCCTCAAGGTCTCCGTTATCTCAAGATTTCTTAAGGCAAAGGAATCCAATAGAATATATTTTTCGGAATGGAGCGGAGTGATGCCCGTGATATTCTTAAGATCCGTCATCTGCGTATCCTGAATATACTTAAACAGGGCTCCTGCAGCTATGCTTCCGGTCGCCAGATCGTGAAGCCCGAGACCGTTCAGGCTCTTTACCTTAAAATGCTCCATTAAGGTACTGGCGCACTCATGGGGATCGAAATAATGCGATTCCAGTATACCGGGACTTAAGTTAAAGCGGCTTTTCAGGGAATCTAAGTCTATTCCGCTTATTGCAAAGCCCCTGTTGCAGATAAGCTCCTTGGGGGCATATCTGGCTATGCAGTCCATGAACTCCCGGTTATCCTTTAATTCAGATACGTAAAACTCCCCCGTCGTAACATCGGCTATGGCTGTCCCTATCAGGTTTTCATCCTGCATCGCGCATACGATGAAACAGTTTTCATCTCCCGCGTTGGCTGTGGCGCTTATATTTGTGCCCGGGGTGACTATGCGTATCACATCCCTTTTAACGATGCCCTTTGCTGACTTTGGGTCCTCCAGCTGCTCACAGATCGCCACCTTATAGCCCTTGGAAACCAGGCGGTTCATATAATTGTCCGCCGCATGAAAGGGAACTCCGCACATCGGAGCCCTCTCCTTTAAGCCGCAGCTTTTCCCGGTAAGGGTCAGCTCCAGCTCCCTGGATACTATTTTTGCGTCCTCAAAGAACATCTCGTAAAAATCCCCGAGACGGTAAAATAATATTGCATCCTTATATTTCTCCTTGGTCTGCAGGTAGTGCTGCATCATTGGAGAAAGATTTTCTACTTCTTCCGGCATCCTTTAACCTATCCTTTTCCCAAGATAGTAAAATCCCTTACATTCCTGAAGCTCCACCGAAACCATCCTGCCGATCATGGAACTGTCCCCCTCGAGATGTACAGTTATATTCTGTGAAAGCCTCCCGGTGACCATCGAGCTGTCCCTCTCGTTTAAGCTCTCAACGAGCACTTTCGCCACCTGTCCGGTAAAGCGCTCGCTCCTTTTGGCAGCCGTCTCCTGAACGCATTTTAGGACCCTGTCGAATCTTGGCTGTACGACCTCCTTAGGTATCTGACCATCCATAAGCGCCGCCGGAGTTCCGGTGCGTTTCGAATATTCAAAGGTAAAGGCTCCTTCAAACTGCGCGGTCTTTATCACATCTATCGTGTCCTCGATATCCTCCTCGGTTTCAGTGGGAAAGCCTACGATTATATCCGTCGTTATGGCTATATCGGGCATTTTAGAGCGGATTTTTTCTACAAGGGTAAGATACCCCTCCTTCGTATAGTGCCTGTTCATCTCCCTTAAGAGCCTTGAGCTTCCGGACTGCAGCGGCAGGTGGAGGTGCCGGCATATCTTATCCGAGGAAGCCATTACATCTATAAGCTCATCCGATAAGTCCTTGGGGTGGGAGGTCATGAACCTTATCCTCTCTATCCCTTCTATCTTTTCAACCTCCTTTAAAAGTCCGGCAAAATCCGGCTCCCCATCAAGCCCCTTGCCGTAGGAGTTGACGTTCTGACCCAAAAGCATTACCTCCTTAACTCCGTCGGCGCTTAAGGTCTCGATCTCCCGGATTATCTCCCGCGAGGAGCGGCTCCTCTCCCTGCCCCTTACATAGGGCACTATGCAGTAGGTACAGAAATTGTTGCAGCCAAACATTATATTGACCCCGCTTTTAAAGCTGTACTTCCTCCTGCTGGGAAGATCCTCTACGATCTCATCCGTCTCCTTCCAGATGTCTATTAGCTTCTCGCCGCTTTCCAGCACTGTATACAAAAGCTCGGCGAATTTAAAGATATTGTGGGTTCCGAAGATAAGATCGACATAGCTGTAGCTTTTTCGTATCTTATCTATGACAGTCTCCTCCTGCATCATGCAGCCGCAAAGCGCCACCTTAAGCTCCGGCTTCCTGTCCTTTAGGCTCTTTAAGACCCCGAGCCTCCCGTAAAGCCTTTTATCGGCGTTCTCTCTGACAGTGCAGGTATTGTAGATGACGAGGTCAGCCTCCTCCTCGCTGTCAGAGCGTTCATAACCCGAATTTAAAAGTATGCCCTCTAGCTTCTCCGAATCGCGCTCGTTCATCTGACATCCGAACGTGTTGACTATGAATTTCGGGGGTCTTTCCCTTAAGACATTGAGCTCCTTAAGCTTTTTCATATATTCAAATTGTAAGATCGTCTCCGCTTCGTTCATATATCCGCTCTTCCGTTATTATCTTATCCATGGTCTCATCGAGGGTCTCATATGGGATTTCATCCGCCATCTGCAGCTCAAAGGCAAGCGCCAGCTTCGGCACGTAGAGCGGCAGAGCCTTGAAAAATCTGTCATAATAGCCTTTTCCATAGCCTATCCTGTTCATCGAGGCGTCAAATGCCACCCCCGGCACTATTATTATATCCGGCTCGGACAGGGCAGCGGGAAGCTGTGGCTCGGGCTCCGGTATGCCCTTTTTGCTCTTCTTAAGCTCGTCCGTATCTTCTATATAGTGAAATACCATTGAAGCATCCGAGACGCATCTCGGGAGGGCAACAGCCTTTCCCTCCTCTAATGCCCGCTCTATTATCGGGAAGGTATCTGCCTCCGAGCCATAGGAGGCATATAAAAAAATATTTCCCGCCTCCTTATATTCCTCAAGTGAAAAGAGCTTTTCAGCTATGGCCGCCGATTTTTCAGCCCTTTCCTTAAGGCTTAGAGCCTTCCTTAGGCGAAGCTTTTCTTTTCTGATCTCATCCTTAGTCATGTTATCTACCTGTATTTACCTGTGATTATCTTCTCGGCACATTTTAAACCGTCAACTGCCGCGCTCATGATGCCTCCGGCATAGCCCGCCCCCTCTCCGCAGGGCATAAGTCCTCTTACGCTTGAAAACAGCCTTTCATCCCTTATTATCCTTATCGGGGATGAAGTCCTGCTCTCTATGCCGCTAAAAACCGTATCAGGGTGGTCAAAGCCCTCTATCCTTTTACCGAAATCCAAAAAGGCTTCGACTATATCGGCATATACATAAGGCGGCAATATGGCTCCAAGCTCCGCGCCCTCAAATGAGCCCTTTATCTGCGGCGTTACCTCCCCAAAGGAGGTGGTCCTTCTTCTTAAAAGAAAATCATTGAACCTCTGCACCGGAACAGCCCCTCCCGCAAGGGAATAGGCGGCTTTCTCAAGCTCCCTTTGAAAGACCGCTCCTGCGAGCACGTCGGATGTCGGAAAATCCCCGGGCTCGACCGTTACCAGTATGGCGGAATTGGAATTTATACCGTCCCGCCTGCTGTAGCTCATCCCGTTTACGCAAAGCCCCTCCTCCTGGCTGGAGGCGTTTACTACGTAGCCCCCGGGGCACATGCAAAAGGAATATACTCCCCTTTTGTCCGCTGCGTGAAAGGTCAGCTTATAGGAGCTGGCAGGAAAAAGCCTCGCTCCCTCCTCCCCGTATTGTGCGATATCTATCCTGCTCCTTAAATGCTCGACCCTTAAGCCTATGGCGAAGCCCTTGGGCTCGATATTAACTCCCTTTCTATGCAGCAGCTCAAAGGTATCGCGGGCGGAATGACCTATCGCCAAAATAGCCCTGTCAGTCTCTATCTTATCTCCCCGCGAGGTAAGTATAGCCTTAAGCTCTCCGTCCTTTTCTTCAAAGCCGTCAAAGCATGTATTAAACCTGAACTCTCCGCCTAAAGCCTTTATCTCGTTTCTAATAGAGCGGACAGCCTCCGTCAGCCTGTCTGTTCCTATGTGGGGCTTGGAATCATAGAGTATATCCTCAGGAGCCCCGTGCTTTACAAGGGTCTCCAAAATAAACTTAAGCCTTCCGTCCCTATCCTTAACTCCGGTGGAGAGCTTTCCGTCGGAAAAAGCCCCGGCTCCCCCCTCTCCGAACTGGACATTGGTATTTATATCGAGCTTCCCGGAGGTCCAAAACTCCTCTACCTTTTTCTTCCTTTCCTCAAGGCAGCCTCCGCGCTCTATTATCAGGGGCTTAAGACCCGAACGCGCCAGAGCGTAGGCGGCGAAGATACCGGCAGGACCGAAGCCTATGACCACTGGGGTCCCCCCGTCATAGGGTCCTTCCGTTACCGGAAGAGTGTATCTATGGCTCTCAAAACCCGATATCTTTTTTATCCTGGTGTTTTTCAGTATGCTTTTTTCGCCCTTTACCTCCACTGCCACGCTGTAAACAAGCCTTATATCGGTCTTGTCCCTTGCGTCCACTGAGCGCTTTAAAAGCTTAAGGCGAAGTATCGAGGAAGGCTCTTTTTTTAGCCTGTCTGCTGCCGCTTTTTTAAGCTCCTCTAAGGAGGCGTGAGCTTTAAATTTTAAATCTTCTATTTTGATCATTTATGCTAAACTTAATTCAATCCGAAGCCGCAGCCCTGCTGCCCGCGATATAGCCGCTGGCAAACGCCCACTGCAGATTATAGCCTCCGCAGATACCGTCTGCATCCAATATCTCCCCTGCAAAATAAAGTCCGCGCCTAAGCCTCGATTCCATATTCTTATCTATCTCCTCCAAGGCTACGCCGCCTCCGGTCACCTGTGCCCTGTCATACCCCATATATCCGCTTATATTAAGCCTCCAGTCCTTGACAAGGGCGGCTGTCCTAAGCGGAAGATCAGGAGCGAGCTCCTTCGCCGGTGTATCCTCCCTGACTTTAAGCTGCTTTAAAAACTGCATGTTTAGCTTTTTATGGAAAAGCCCGTTTAAGAGCCCCAGGGCATTTCTGTCTCTTAGGGCTTCAAAGCGCCCTTTAAGATAGGCTGCCGCCTGGGACGGATCAAATTCCGGAAGGAAGTCCACCGCAACACTGACTTGCCTTTTTGCATCCAATGCGCGCACCGCAGCCCCCGAAATATCGAAGGTACAGATACCGGATATACCATAGTCAGTTAGCTGCAGCTCCCCCGCCGAGCTGTACGTCTCCTTCCCCTCTATAAAGAGCTTAAGAGCCGCATCCGAGCGCACTCCGCTTATCGCCTTAAAGGCTGTGCTGTCGGATTTTAAGCCCGTAAGAGCCGGAAGAGGCTTGATTATTGTGTGTCCAAGGTCTGCAGAGAGCTTATAGCCGCTGCCGTCTGAGCCGGTCTCGCCTCTCGACTTACCCCCGCAGCAGATTATGACCTTATCCACTACCTGGGTAAATTTTTTCTCCCCCCTTACATTGATCTCAAAGCCCCCGCCCGGCAGGGCGTTAATGGAGGTCACATCGCATAGAACCCTCTCCCTTACCCCCATTTTTTTTAGCTCCATCCGCAAAGCGTCCAGCACCGAGGAGCTGGTCTCAGGATAGGGATATATCCTTCCGCTCCTGTTTCTGGTAAATATTCCCAGACTCCCGAAAAATTTAATGGTTTCCTCGCATCCGAAGGTCGATAAAACCTGCCTTACCAGTTCACTTCCGTCAGAGGACGAATGGTAGTACTCACTGCCCATCTTTACATTGGTAAGATTGCATTTCCCGTTACCGGTCAGCAATAGCTTCTTTCCAACCCTGTCCTTATGCTCAAATAAAAAAACCGATGCCCCGCATCCTGCCGCAGCTATGGCAGCGGTCATTCCCGAAGCCCCTGCACCGATTATTGCTATTCTTTTCATAATATATGGAATACCCTCGCTATCCTGACTACCAGACCTCCTCCGGGCATCTCCTTAAGCTCATTCTCCTTTACTCCGCCTAACTTCATAATGGCTACAAAATATATAGTCACACCTACGGCGATGGAAATAAGGGTGCTCAACATATTGCCGGCAAAGAGGGATAAAAGCTTATACAGACCGAAGACCACAGCCCCCATAAGTGCCGAGGCTATGAGCGGAACCGCAAAGGTTCTTCTGACCTCCTGGGCATAGTTTAAAAATCTTCTTATGGCTATCTGGTTTAGCACGCACATAAATACAGCAAAGAGGATATTGGCTATCAATACGGCATAGATGCCCCAATCCAGCTTATCCAGCATGACGTACAGGAAACCCAGATGGAAGACTAAAGAGATCACCGAATTTATGACCGGTATCTGCATACGGTTTATGCCCTGTAATATCCCGTTGGACAGGGTGGATATTGAGAAAAAGATAATGGATACCGCACCGGCTCTGATAAGCTTCGCCGCCAGCGCCTGGTCTCCTGAAAAAAGCATGGTAAGAATGGGGTCTGCAAGAACAGCCAGACCAACCGCGCATGGAAAGGCTATAAGCATGGTAAAGCGCATGGCATAATTAGTACGCCTCCTTGCAGCCTTGAGGTCGCCGGATGCAATGGACGCGGCAAGGGTGGGTACGGTGGATGCGCTCATTGCATTTGAAAGCGCTATGGGTACGTTCATAAGGAGCTTATATTTTCCGGAATAAACTCCCCAGATCGAAGTCTTTTCTATACCTCTGCCCTTTAGCGTCATTATCTTATTAAAGATGCCGTTATCCAGCACATCCGAGATATTGTATATGGCTGTACTCATAATGACCGGTACGGCGGTCAGGACTATGAGCTTTACGATATACGAAAGAGGCTCCGGCTTGGCGTTCTCCTCGTTCCGTCTGAGCTCTCCCAGGGTCGAGGATAGGACCAGCAGCATAAATATCAAAAACAGCAGTCCTGCAAGGGCTCCGGCGGAGGTGCCAAGGGTAGAGCCGGCAGCGCCGTAGGCAGGGGCATAGTGTTCGTTCTGCAAAAGGGCAGCCACCTTCATGCCGTAGCCGTACAGGGCTCGGGCTGCAAGGATGCTGATAACGGCATTTACTATCTGCTCGATAATCTGGGAGACCGCAGTGGGTATCATCGTCCCCATTCCCTGAAAATAGCCTCTGATCACTCCCATTATCGCCACTATTAGGAGCGTGGGCGCAAATATCCTTAAGGCTATCGCCGACATCTGCTCGCTCATAAGCCTGCCCGCAAAAAAATCTGCCTCAAAAAAGACCAAAAGGCAGACTATTCCCCCGGATACAAAGGCGAAAAGCAGCCCTCCTTTGAATACCTGTGCGGAATTATAGTATTGTTTTTTTGAATATCTGGCGGAAACAATTTTGGATATCGCTATGGGCAGGCTGTAGGAGGAGATGAGCAGCATTATGTTGTATATCTGATAAGCCGCCGCGTAGTAACCGTTTCCCTCGTCGCCGATAATGTTTGTGACCGGAACCCTGTAAAAGAGCCCGATGATCCTGGTGATCACACCCGCAATGGCAAGTATCCCACCCTGAAAGATAAAATTGGACTTTCTGGATTTTGCCTTTGGATTCTTCGGCATTTTAATTTATAACCACCTTATCTCCCATCGTATCCTGAATAAGACAAATCCATGTCTTACCCTGATTAAATACAACTTCCTTTCCTTCCATGTCGAAATACCGCGTAGCTCCGAGGTCGCCGTCAAACCTTATCCAGCTTCCCGGAACTGCCTTCCCGTGGGAAAAATAGATCATATCTCCGCCGGAATGACAGTCAAAGGCAAGATAACCCTTGTCGTCAACTGTTGACCAGGTAGTGTACTGGAACACTATATTGTCCACGGACAGCTGTTCGTCATTCTCGGCGTCTATCTGCTTATCGCCGTACTCAAACCGGTAGTATTTCCCATCCTCTTCATTGTAATCGAACCAGGGCTTGTTTATAACATAGCCGGGCTCGATGTGCTTGGCATCATAAGAGTCCTTTGCCGAAGGGGTTATCACATCCCCATCCTTTGCAAAAGTAAATTTTCCGGTGTAGTCCTCCCGGTAATCTGTCCTGTAGCCCAGATCCGATATGCCCTTAGCTATACCCTTTGCGGAGGCGTAGGCATTATGGGGGGCGATGCGGTCATTGGTGCGGTAGTATACCGTATCTCCCTCTGCTCCCAGACCGCTTAGGTTATCCACGAAATCCTCCTCCAGAAGAGGCATTGCATATACGGACTGTCCGTAGTGGCAATAGATGGAGTCATATTCAAGGGCGCAGTATACAAAATAATTCCGGCAGCTCCTGACGGACCCTATCTTGTCCATATCGTCGTAGTTTTCAAAGAGCCCCATCATACGGGTAAGACCGCCCTCAACGACACATTCATATATGACATCCGCCTTGGAAACCCCGCTCATCGGAAGGGCGTCCTCGATATTGTTGAGCATGATGGCGATCGGTCTTCTAAGCCCCACCTGCTTGTCTACAAGCTTTCCGGAAAGATAGCTTCTGATCTTCCCGTCCTCCTCCTGACGGGGCATGGCATAAGCTGAAACATAGTCATATTCGGCGACTATACCGCTGGGATTGACCTGCGGAGCTTCATCTGACTCCATAGCCTCTTCCACCTTGGAATATGCATTCGGGTCCTCAACCTCTCCCTCTCCGGTCTCTTCGGCTTCGACGGCAGGCGCTTCAGCATTGTCCTTTTTGCCGCAGGACGACACAGCCACCATACTAAAGAGCAGAGCAGCCAGAAATATATATTTCTTTATATTTATCATAGAATATCAATCCTCCGATCAAGGTTCATCGTGTGATCCCTAAATTATTTAAAATCTCATCCTGCTTGGAAAACATCTCCTTTTCCTCAGCAGCCGACTCATGATCAAACCCCAGTAAGTGTAACATACTATGCACAATAAGGAAAGCAAATTCTCGCCTTTGAGAGTGCCCGTAATCGGCAGCCTGTTTAGCCGCATATTCCAGATTGATGACGATATCCCCAAGGTTAAGCTCCCCGGTATCGGGGTCAAAGCACTCCGGATCGTCCCTGTTGATTTCCGAAAAATACGCCGGTCTTGAAAATTGCAGCATCGGAAACGAGAGCACATCCGTCGGAGAATCCACGTTCCTGAAGCTTTTATTCATCTCGTGGATAGCCTCGCTGTCAGTCAGCGTCAGATTGACCGAAGCCTCAAAGGGACAGCCCAGGTTTTTTAAGGTCTCCGTGGCAGTGAGCCTTAAGACCTCCTCATAATCTATGCCCTCCAAAGTGAAATCAGTTTCACACTCAACGTAGAAAGTCATAATAAAGCTTTTCCCCCTTAAGGCAGGCTTCGAGCTCGGACAATTCCTGCAAAGAAAGAAGCGAGAGCTTAAGGCGCCTGTTCTGCTTATACCGGAACATGGTCTTTGTAATGACCGCTCCGTAATCGACGCTTTCCTCCTCCTTAAACATACTCATTATCGTTTCTACGATATCGTCGCAGATAATGGCTACGGATGCCTCCCTGGATATGGGCTTCTCCCCTGAAAGCTCCCAAAATTCCCTTATAAGAGTGATCATTTCACCCTCAAAGCCGTTCTCAAGCGCTATGCTTAAGGTCTTCTGGGGAATGTTCATATTGTCGCCCCTTAAAACCCCTATGCGGTGAAAATACCCCAAAGCCCTGGCTCTTATCTCGTTAGCCCCTATCTTTTTGGCACAGCTCTTGCAGAGGTAGGCAGTATGTACGGCGCGGAAAAACTCATCCCTAGATTCCTCCCGAAGCTCCTTTAAGAGCTTATATTCCGGGTCACAGACAGCCGCGATCCTTACATCCGACCTGTTTACTACATCCTGCCTTAATCTGTAAAGCCCGACCGACACTATCACAAGCTCCAGAATGAAGCCTCCGGCAGCCGCTATCACAGTACCCGGAGCCAGTGCACTCTCCAGCACGCAACAGATTACCGTAAACATAGCCGCCTTATACACGGCGAAGGCGAGAAGGGGAAACAGGATACGGTTATAATCCTCCTTTCGCATGTACATAAAGCAAAGGATAAGGGTACCCAGAAAATAATATATAAAGAAATAGCTGTTCTCACCGGCCGCGCACATCGCCATGGCGCTAAACAGCACTGAATAAGCGATCCCGGTCTTAACCGAGGTCAGGATCATAAATAGAAAGCCAAGCGAAGACAGAGGTACGACAAATTCCGGCAGCATCGTCACGCTCAGGCTTATAATGCAAAGACTGATAAAGATAATGCAATTCCTTACGGGATGAGCCCCGTTATTATACGGAAATGACGGATATTCATTTATAAAGACCAAAGCCGCAAAGCAGGATATTATCAATATAAATCCCGCGCTGTAAAAAGCATAGCGGCTTAAGGAATCCCTTAAGAACACGGATAAAAATGTCAGAACCGCAGGCAGCAGAAGCTGCAGGACGGTAAAGACATAGATCTTAACAGGCAAAGCCTCCTTATTCGCGGCTATCTTAATGTGCCCTTCCTTTTTTTTCCCTGCTGCCTTTTGTTTCACGTTTCTTTGACCTTACCTCATAATCCTCGTAAGCTTTTACAATCTTTTGTACCAAAGGATGCCTTACCACATCCTGACTCGACAGATAATTAAACGAGATCCCCTCTATTCCCTTTAATACCCTCTCGGCGGTATCCAGTCCAGATACCACGCCTGCCGCGAGATCCTTTTGCGTCTTGTCTCCGGTGACTACGACCTTTGAGCCGAAGCCTATCCTGGTCAGGAACATCTTCATCTGCGCCGGAGTAGTATTTTGCGCTTCATCTAGGATGATATAGGCATTATCCAAAGTCCTTCCCCTCATGTAAGCCAGGGGAGCCACCTCCACCAGACCCTTTTCCATGTTTTTCTGGAAGCTCTCGGGACCCATTATCTGGTACAGGGCATCGTAGAGCGGTCTTAAATAGGGGTCTACCTTGCTCTGCAGGTCTCCGGGGAGGAAGCCGAGCTTCTCGCCGGCTTCAATGGCGGGTCTCGTAAGTATGATGCGGCTGACCTCCTCGTTTTTAAACGCCGTTATCGCCATAGCCATTCCGAGAAAGGTCTTGCCGGTTCCCGCCGGTCCTATGCCGAAAACTATCATATTGTCCCTGATGGCATCCACATATTCCTTCTGCCCTGCGGTTTTCGGCTTAACGCTCCTTCCCTGTATGGTGTGGCAGATTATATCGCGGTCTATCTCTTCCATAAGCTCTATCCTTTTTTCCCTTGCAAGGGAAATGGCATAGTTCACATTCTGCTCATCTATAACATTGCCCTTTAGCGAAAGCTGCATAAGCTCATTAACCACATCCGAGGCGGCGGAAAGGCTCTCCCTCTTAGCTGCGCTTATCTTAAGCTTGTCAGCCCTGAAAGTCATCTCTACTCCGAGCTCCCGCTCGATCTTCTTTAAAAACACATCGAACTGACCGAAAACATTTACAAGGTGTGAAGCGCTAAGATCCGTCAGTTCAGCGCTGTAGCCGTTCATCATCTGATGATCCCGTGTATAAGCTTTAAGTGCTCCACTTTTGCCTGCGAAAAGCTGTAGGCCTTAAGGAACCTGTCCTTCGCCTCCTGTATTTTCTCAGCGGAATTTCCGTGTATCTCGGCAAGAGACTCTCCCTTATGTACGAAATCTCCCACCTTTTTATTTATCATAAGCCCGACTGAAAGATCCACCGGCTCATCCTTGACGCTTCTTCCTCCGCCAAGGGTATGCACGCACATTCCTATCTCGTCACACCTGACAGACTCGATATAGCCCTCGACGGGGCTCTCTATCTGTTCCACAATGGATGCCTTCGGAAGCAGGGTATAATCTTCCACCGCATGGGGATCCCCTCCCTGTGCGCCAACTAGCTCCCTTAGCTTTTCAACGGCCTTTCCATTGGCTATAACCTCATCTATAAGCACCTCGCCCTCGGCTTCGCTTTCAACCTTCTCTCCCAAAAGCAACATCTGGGAACCGAGAGTCCTTAAAACCGTCATAAGCTCTGCGTTGCCGCGCCCCTTTAAGGTCTCTATCGCCTCTATTAACTCCAGCGAATTGCCGACCGCACAGCCCAGCGGTTCATTCATCTCGGTTATAACGGCGACGCACTTCCTTCCTGCGAGCCGTCCTATGCGGACCATGATCTCGGAAAGCTCTCTTGCGTCCTCGTCGTTTTTCATGAAGGCTCCGCTTCCGCTCATAACCTCCAGCACTATCGCATCCGCTCCGGCGGCTATCTTCTTGCTCATAATGCTCGAGGCAATAAGGGGCATACTTTCAATCGTAGCTGTAACGTCTCTTAAGGCGTAGAGCTTTTTATCCGCCGGGCATAAATCCTCCGTCTGGCTCATTATGGCGGCTCCGATTGTTTTAACGTTATTTATAAAGGTGCGGTTATCTATATCCGTGGTAAAGGAGGGAATGCTCTCCAGCTTGTCTATTGTCCCTCCGGTAAAGCCCAGACCCCTTCCGCTCATCTTGGCGACGTTGAGACCGCAGGCTGCCATCAGCGGAACCAGTGCAATGCTCGTCTTGTCTCCGACTCCTCCGGTGGAGTGCTTATCGACCTTAATGTCCTTTATCTCAGAAAGATCCAAAAGCTCCCCGCTTTGTGCCATGCACTTAGTAAGGCAGGCGGTTTCCTCCTCCGTCATCCCCTTAAAATATATTGCCATCAGCATTGCAGACATCTGGTAATCAGGAAGGTTTCCCTTTGTATAGCCCTCTATCATGAAGGCTATCTCCTTGTCGGTAAGTGCACCGCCGTTTCTTTTCTTTTCAATAAGCTCATACATTCTCATGCTCTATGTCCCCTGCTGCTATTTATGGTACGGTTCTCCGCTCATTATCTTAAAACTCCTGTATATCTGCTCCAAAAGCAGCACCCTCATTATCTGGTGGGTAAAGGTGAGCCTTGAAAAGCTTATATGCTCCCTCGCCAGGCTGATAATCCTGTTATCCAGCCCGTCCGAGCCCCCGATGATAAAGGTGATGTCGCTTATTCCATTAACACCCAGCTTTTTGAGCTTATCCGATAGCTCTTCGCTGGACACCTCTGTTCCCATGATCTCAAGAGTTATAATATATGAGGAGGGATTTAGCTTTTTTAGGATCCTTTCAGCCTCGGCGTGCATATCCGGTCCGTCCTCCACCTCGGTTATCCGTATCCTGCAATAACGCGACAGCCTTTTTACATATTCAGCTGCCGCGTCCCTTAAATAAGCTTCCTTTAATTTTCCGGCACAGACAATGTTGATATTCAAGCTTCGTCCCTGTTTTCCTCATTATCTTCATTCTCATCAAAGAGCTTTTGATAAAGTCCTTCAATTATATAATCCAAAAACAACGGATCGAGCTCTATGAAACGGGAGTTTATCTTATCACGCATAAACTCCACCCTGCCGTAATAGACATCGTCAAAGTCATTCTCTTCCTTCGTACCGACAGCCTTATCTATCTTATCCTTATCATATTCCTTTAAAAACCAGCCTTCGATCTCCTTGATCTTGCCCTCTTCCCTCTGCGCCTCCTCCATAAGGGGTTTAACCTTTGTTAACGACCTTATACCGATCACGGTAAACAGCGCAAAGAGGACGAACATGGTGGCATAGGAAATATAGGCTCCCACACCGGTTAGATTTAGCTTTATGACTCCTGTAAAAATAAGGATTATAACTATGAGTCCAAGCACACCCAGCACTGAAAGAGTCATTCCGGAGGTTTTCATGTCGTTTGCCCTCTCCGTGGCTGTCCTGAAACGCAAGCTTCTCTTTCGCGCCTCATTTTCCGCTGCATCCGTCTCCTCGCTCAAAGCCTTATTAAGCTCCGGATCATTGGCAAGCTCTTGGGCGAGAGCCTCTCTATCAGCTTCCGAAATATCTACGCTTCGATTATCCGGCTCATCCTCAGTGTCAGCGGGCTCCTCCTCCACCAGTGACACATGGCAGTAAGCACATTCAGTAAAGCCTTCCCTGTATTCTCTTTTGCACTTGGGACACCACATAGCTTATCCTCCAATATCACTTTCCGGACAGGTATTCGTCTATCCCCTTTGCAGCAGCCTTTCCGGCTCCCATTGCAAGTATTACAGTGGCAGCTCCTGTAACAGCGTCTCCGCCGGCATATACACCGTCCTTGGAGGTCGCGCCGTTTTCCTCGTTTGCAACTATGCACTTTCTCCTGTTGGTCTCAAGTCCCTTTGTAGTTGAAGATATAAGGGGATTAGGACTGGTTCCGAGAGACATTATTACGGTATCGCACTCTATCTCATACTCGGAGCCCTTTATCTCGACCGGAGAGCGTCTTCCCGACTCATCGGGCTCTCCGAGCTCCATCTTGATAACCCTTATACCCTTTACCCAGCCGTTCTCGTCCTCTAATATCTCAACCGGATTGGTAAGGAGGTCAAAGATTATGCCCTCCTCCTTTGCGTGGTGAACCTCCTCTGCTCTGGCGGGAAGCTCCGCCTCTGAACGCCTGTATACGATATGCACTTCCCCTCCGAGTCTTAAAGCGGTACGCGCCGCATCCATCGCAACGTTTCCGCCGCCTACAACGACCACCTTCTTTCCCCTTGCGATAGGGGTATCATAATCATCCCTATATGCCTTCATAAGGTTATTTCTGGTAAGGAACTCATTGGCTGAATATACGCCCAGAGCCTGCTCGCCGGGGATGTTCATAAAGCGGGGAAGTCCTGCTCCCGATGCGATATAAACCGCATCAAAGCCCTCCTTTTCCATAAGCTCGTCTATCTTCACCGATTTTCCGATAACTACATCGGTCTCTATCTTTACTCCCAGAGCTCTTACATTTTCTACCTCGGGCTCAACAACCTTATCCTTGGGAAGACGGAACTCGGGTATTCCGTATACCAGAACTCCTCCTGCCTTATGGAGAGCCTCAAAGATCGTTACGTCATAGCCCATCTTTGCGAGGTCTCCGGCGCAGGTAAGACCCGAAGGACCTGAGCCGATCACAGCTACCTTCTTCCCTTTTTTAGGCACATCCACGGTGGGCTTTATATTGTTCTCCCTTGCCCAGTCCGCCACAAATCTTTCCAGTTTTCCTATGGATACGCTGTCTCCCTTTATGCCGCGCACACAGACTCCCTCGCACTGGCTCTCCTGGGGGCAGACTCTTCCGCATACAGCCGGAAGGGCGCTGGACTTGGCAATGATCTTTGCAGCCTCCTCAAAGTTTCCGTCCTTAACCTCGCTTATAAAGGCAGGAATGTTTATGGATACCGGGCAACCCTCTACACAGCGGGGATTCTTACAGTTTAAGCAGCGTGTCGCCTCCTCCATCGCCTCTTCTTTATTGTAGCCCAGACATACCTCATCAAAATTTTTAGCGCGTACCTCGGGTTCCTGCTCCCTTACCGGAACACGTTTCATCATATCTACAGCCATCTCTTTCTCCTTTCAATCGCAATGCGCACCCTTATGGGTAGCGCCTTCCTCCCGTGCAAGCATAGCCCTGCCCTCGTCGGTCTTATAAAGCGCCATTCTCTTCATAGCCTGGTCAAAATCCACCTTGAAGCCGTCAAATTCCGGTCCGTCCACACAGGCGAATTTAACCTCTCCTCCAACCATGAGCCTGCATGCTCCGCACATCCCGGTACCGTCGACCATTATGGGATTCATCGAAACTATCGTGGGTATGCCTAACTGCTCTGTCAGCTTGCAGACAAACTTCATCATTATCATGGGACCAATCGCGACGCAGGTGTCGTACTTCTTCCCCTGCACCTCAACCAGATCCTTTAAAACGTCCGTACCCATGCCCTTACGGATA
>JAGBNT010000038.1 GCA_017634255.1 Lachnospiraceae bacterium | reverse complement strand
TTCATCAGAGCCGGGAGCCTGTCCTCCGAACTGATTGCAGGGTATATCCAGGATCTCAAGGCCCTTATCATGGTAATCCTTGTACATCTGCTCGATGGGCGCATACTGAGGTGTGAAGCCGCAGCCGGTGGCGGTATTTACAACGAGGACCACCTTGCCCTTATAATCCGAAAGATTAATTTTCTCACCCTTGCCTGTTGTTACTTCATAATCGTAGAACATCTTGTTGCCTCCTTTTTACCTTTCTTAGCTTTCAGGACCTGTAGCGAATTAACTTAGACATTTGACTTGTCTGTTTTTCCGATAGCTGCGTCAGAAAGCCTCGCCGTAGCCCGCTACGGCTGCATTTTCTTTCTTGCTATCAAAAAAACATCCTGCGTCAACTGCCTAAATAATTCTGCTTCAGTTCCTTATCTTTCTTTTCCATGTTGCCGAGTGCCTTGTACGTAAGCATATAGAGCGTCATCAATTCCTCATCGGTAAGCCCCATGCTCTTTGCAATGCAGGACGGTATTTTTATCGCCTCATCCTTCAGCTCCCTGCCCTTTTTTGCAAGCTTTAAAAGTAGCAGGCGCTCATCCTGGGGATCCCTTTGTCTTGTGATATACTCTGATGCCTCGAGTCTCTTTAAAACAGGCGTAAGAGTCCCGTAATCCAAATGCAGGCATTCCGCCAGCTCCCTCGACGAAACGGCCTCCTTCTCCCACATGACCATCATTACAATATACTGTGTATACGTGAGGCCCAGTTTCTTAAGATAGGGAGTGTACTGCTTCGTCAGCTCCTTGGAGCAGGCATATAACGGAAAGCACACCTGGTTATTCAGTTTTAATGCATCGTAATTTTTCATTGCATTCATTTTGATTTTGCCCTATTTGCTTTTGCAAAATTGATTATGGCACAAAAATTCTTCCTTGTCAACACATAATTTCCCAATTACGACAATTCGTCCATCACCCGCCAGACATGGCTTCGGCAGGGGCATTGCAGCACACTGCGTAACGCGCAGCTCAGTAAAGAAGGTTATCTAAACCCGCCTTCCTCCTGGCGAAAAACTCCTCTATTCTATCCACCTTTCCGTTGAACATGGCTATGAGACCCGCATCGTCAGCGAAGCGCCTGTACCATCCCTCCATCGGAAGCTCCATGATATTTCTCCTGTTTTCGACGACGGCCTGGACGGTCTCCGGAGAGCAGTTCGTTTCGGAAAGCTCCTCAAGCCTTTCGTAAAAGAGCTTCTCGAAACCGGGATTTTTCATAAGCTCGTCAAACATATTATCCCCTTCCCTTACGTAGGAGATAAAGTCAAAGCCCTCTTCGAGATCCGCCGGGTCCATGGACTTATTGTTTACGTCAAAGAGCATGAATCTCCACCTGCAATCCCCGTATTCCACTCCCTCCTCAGGCTCCCTGGTCCTCCAAAGGGCAAAATTTCTTGCCGGCCAGTCGTTGCGGTTTCCCATATATATCCTGAAGGCGTAATAATCCAAAAAGCTGTCTATATCCACCGCCTCGCAGAACTTCTCGTAGTTTTCCTGCTTTTCAAACTCTCCGGTATAAACCAGGTATCTGAGCTGGTCATACAGCTCTATGTCCTCCTCCTCGCCCTCCTCGAGCTCGAGATTTTTTATCATGACCACATTGTCCCCACGGACTCCGAACTGCCTTACGATATAGTCCTCGTCGAACTTTTCCGAAAGGTCCATTATCCCCCAATACTCTCCGTTTAAGAACAGGAAGCAGGGATAATGCCTCATCACTGAAAAGCTTAAGGCCTCCTCTCGGCTTACAGGCTCTTCCGCCTCCTTTCCCGCTGCCAGATCAGCGGCAATCACATCCTCAAGCTTATATGCGGCGTCATTTCCGCCGTTAAACATGGTTATTACGCTTTCGTATTTATCTCCTCCGAAAAATACGGTATCAAAGGTTTCACTCCCGTATTCCTTCCGGGCATAGATATTCAGACTCTTTTGGGGGTAGGCCCGGCTCCAGTTGCCCTTTATCCTGATTCCGACATTCTGCTGGGCCCTGAGGCTCCTGTCTCCGTCAAAATAAGACATCACCGCCTCCCTCTCCCATTCAACACCCCTGTTCCTGTAATTCGCATCGTCCCAGGGCGTAACATTGTCCTCGTTCTCCCTTATGAGATAGTCGTCCATCGCCTTTCCCGTCACATATATCCCATTCTCATAGCCAAAAAGGTTGTCAGGGTCAGTGACCAGAGACATTATAGGAAGACCCTCATACTGCGGCCTGTCCTTATAGCCGATAAAATATACCCGCGTATTTACCTCGCTGAAGCTCCCGTCCTCGCCGCGGGAGGCCGCCCTTATCACCACCGCCTTATCCACGTTTTCCGACGGAAGCTTATAGTGCTTTTCATCCTCGATCTGCACCGAAGTCGGATCCACGAAAAAGCAGGAGGTCTCCTTAAGCCCGGCATACATATTAGGAAGGGATGAATTGTCAGAAATCTTTATGGGGCCGGAATACAGCCTTCCATTTTTTATCGGATCTGACCCGTCGGTAGTGTAATAGATCTCCGACTCCCGGTCATCCCTGATCTCAAGCTCGAAGGGCTCGTCGTAAAAGCCGCTCTCATGGGACAATTTCAAGCCATGCTCCGACGGGATCACCAGGGCTTCGGACTGGTCGTTGCTGCTTCCAGGGCTCGGCGACAGGACCTTAAACTCTCCCTTCCCGTCAGATATCCGGGCAAAGGAGGTATTGTAGCGAAGCTCCGGGACATCCACCTCCTCTAACGGATTCCCGGCTTTGCCACAGAGTATGACCCTGGTTCCGCCTGAGGAGATATTGAAAGGAGCGTACAGAGTTCCCTCCGCAGCAGCTTCTTCCTGCAGCCCGGCACTGCCCGTCCCCCTGCCGGTAAATATATAATTTTTAACGGAAAACTTGGAATCCGGATCCTCCGGAACGATATCGGAAAGATATTTCTCCGACATAAAAACTATGAGATATGCTCCCGGCTTAAGCTCAACCTCAGGAAAAACGAACTCCTTAGCGCCCCGTTCTCCGGTCCTAAGCCTGAAGTCCTTTAAATTTACCGTCTGGCCGGAGCCATTGTAAAGCTCGGTCCAATCAGGGTGTCCACCCCGGTTATCCGACACTGCGGAGAGGTTATTGGTCATAACCTCATTAATATGGATATTCTTCTCAGCGTCGCTCTCGGTGTAGCTGAAAAATAATATCCCTCCAATAATAAGGAGCAGTGAGATCATCACTGCTCCTGAAAAACCCTTGCGGGTATCAGCCATGATATTCTCCGTTATATCTTATCAGGGTTACATCATTCACATCTCCGATACCTCGGATCTCATCGGCGAATTCCATCTTCTTTTCGTCGCAGTCCAGCTGGATCGTAAGCTCGGTGTTGTCCTGCCTTACAGTCTTGGACTTTATGGTGTAGGACATCCCTCCGAGCTTAGAAGTGACATCCTTCTCCACATCGCCCTTAGAGTGAACTATCATTATATACGAGCTGCCTATATCCTTGCGGGAATGCATTATCATGACGATTGCCAGCATGAATACCATTCCCACCGCAGCCAGGAGATACATGCTCGCCCCTATGGTTATTCCCATGGTTATCGCCCAGAAGATATACATTATATCCAGCGGCTCCTTTATGGCGGTACGGTATCTTACGATAGACAGGGCACCGACCATACCCAGGGAAATAACTATGTTTGTACTGATTGCCAGCGTTACCATACAGGTCAGCACCGTCATGCCGACAAGTGTAAGCGCGAAGGTCCTGGAATAGATGACTCCCAGGAAATACCTCTTGTAAATCTCGTATATCAGGATACCTATTATCAGCGCTATCGCCATATCGACGATAATCGTAAGCAGTGTGCTTAAGGATATCGACTGATTATACATATCCGATTCCAAAATCGATTTCTTGATCATTGCTCTGACACTCATTTTATATCTCCTTTATCATAGGGATCTTATCCCCGGTAATATATGATTTACAGCTCCTTAAAGAACTGCTCCGTTACTTTATCTTATTATTTCCATTCCGTAAATATCCCGCCTTACGTTGCTGCACATAACGTACTTGGAAGAGGATATTTCCGCAGCAGCGCGGGGAATGACAATATCCTGAAATATATCTGGCAAAAATTCCGTAAATTTTACTTCCATTATAAGCGTATCCGGTATCTGCATCGCATTGTATACCGGCAGCCCGGGATCGAATATATCGTATCCGTTAAATGCGGCTCTTACATGCATATCAAAGGTGATGCGCACTGTCCCCGATTCATATACAAAGGGAATCCTGTCGTAATCCACTATCACATCGGGATGCATTCCCGACCTTAGCAGCATGTAAAATTCCTGCGAAAGCTCATCCTTCTTATCCTTAAGGAACTCATACCTCCCGCCGATTATATCATCCGTCTCCCGTCTGGTCAGGGGAATCGAAAATTTATAGATATATTCGTTCCGCTTTTCCTTGCATTCAAGGGCAATGTGGCTGTCGCTGCAATTATAGATCCTTATGCGGTACTTTCTTCTCGAAGGTATGCCCATCAGCTTTTCCTCATAAGAAGAATTCCACAGGTCGTCAAAGTAGAGACTTCTCACGAGGTATTCGCCCCCGGTGGCATGCGGATCTATACTCGCGATCTTCCTCAGTCTGTCCGCAAGTATTTCCTTTTCACCGTAATTTATAAGATATTTTAATTCATGCCTGTAGCGCGGCTTACCTTCGCCCATCGTACATCCCTGCACAGCCCTTCCGGAAAACTGTCCTCCCCCGGCAGCCTGTCCGAAATCTGATCCGCCCAGATTGCCGCTATTGGCACTCATTATAACGTCATACGGTTAAAATGTCCAATTTTGGTTACCGGGATTTGACACGAGCGTTCAGTACATATATGCTTATCTGCATGAAATATAATAAATACACAATATCAACGATAATATCCGCCGAGGACATCCTCTCAGCGGAGCTGGCGGCTCTGGGCATAGAGGGAGTCGAGATTTCCGATTCAAATCTGCCAGAGGACGACGGGGTCCCGGTATTCATAGACGACCTGCCGGACAACCCCTTAAGCGACGGCGAGGCCTACCTCTCCTTCTATCTCGATGCGGACAGTGACAACAACGCCGTCATAGCTGCCGTAAAGGCCCTGCTTTCTGAACTTAAAGGGAGCATGGATATCGGCGCGGGCACCCTCACCTCCGATACTACCGAGGACAAAGACTGGCTCAACAACTGGAAGGAGTATTTTCACCAGTTTGTCCTGGACTTTGAAGACGGAAAGAAGGCCCTGTTTATCCCCTCCTGGGAGAAAAATGACACGGACACCTCGGGCTACGATTACGTGATAAATATCGATCCCGGCACGGCCTTCGGGACAGGAGCCCACGAAACCACCTCCATGTGCATTAAGCTGCTGCATAAATATGTCAGGGCCGGCGACGTCATCACGGATATAGGTACGGGCAGCGGAATTCTTTCTATCCTGGCGCTTAAATTCGGAGCTGCCAGGGCTGCCGGAACGGATATCGATTCAAATGCCGAGGCCGCTGTATATAAAAACCTTGAGGACAATGACATCGCTCCCGGGCTCTTTGAATATATGACCGGAGACATTCTCTCTGACCCCGGCCTCAGGGCGCACCTTGAGAAAAAAGCCGACGTGCTGTGTGCCAATATCCTTCCGGATGTGCTTGTGCCGCTTTTTCCCCATGCTCAGGGGCTCCTCAAAAAAGGCGGTATAATGATCGTGTCCGGCGTTATAGATACCAAGGCCGGGCTTATCCGGCAGGAGCTTTCCAGGAATAACTTCAAAATAATGGAGGAGACCGCGCAGGGGGAGTGGATGGCTTTTGCGGCGCGGCTTGAAGCATAGATGTATCATTTTTTCACGGAGCCCTCTCTGATAGACGGACACGATATCTATATTGCCGGCTCCGACTATAACCATATCAAAAACGTACTCCGGCTGCGTCCGGGCGACGTCGTATCCGTAAGCGACGGTGTGGGGCAGGATGAATACCGCTGCCATATAGAAGCTTTCGAAGCGGACAGGGTCCGGCTGAAGCTGGATTTTGTCAAAAGGGCAGACGTCGAGCTTCCGGTGCGGCTCACCCTGTTTCAGGGGCTTCCGAAGTCTGATAAGATGGACTTTATCGTGCAAAAGACAGTGGAACTCGGAATAGCCGAAATAGTTCCCGTTGAACTCTCGCGCTGCGTTACAAAGCCCGATGGGAAAAAGAAGCAGGCCCGGGTGCAGCGGTGGAACACCATAGCAGAAGCCGCAGCGAAGCAGAGCAAGCGCGCGGTCATACCTACGGTCCAGACTGTCATGACCCTGGAGGAAGCCTTAAAATATGCGGAAAATATTGACCACAGGCTGATACCCTATGAGCTGACGGAGGAGCTTTCCTCGGCCGGGGCCATATTGGAAAATATAAGGGAGGGCGAAAGCGTCTGCCTCTTTATCGGCCCGGAGGGCGGCTTCGAAGAGACCGAGGTGGAGGCTGCCAGGGCTGCCGGCTTTAAGGACATCTCTCTCGGAAAGCGGATACTGCGCACAGAAACGGCGGCGCTGGTCGTGCTTTCATGGTTCATATATCTGTTTGAAATAAGGATGTAAAAATGGAATGTTACTTGGATAACTCGGCTACGACCCGGGTAATAGAAGAAGCTGCGGACATCGTAAGGGAGGTTATGCTCAAGGACTACGGCAACCCCTCCAGTCTGCACAATATCGGCTTTTCAGCCGAAAAGCATATAAAGAGGGCCAAAGAGACCTTCGCCGCTATCCTGAAATGCTCTCCGAAAAATATCCTCTTTACATCGGGAGGAACCGAGAGCAACAATACTGCCCTGACTGGGACCGCCATCTTTAAAAAGAGCCGGGGGCGGCACCTTATCACTACTCCCTTCGAGCATCCCGCCGTATCCCGGGTGATGAGCTTTCTTAAGGATCAGGGCTTCGAGGTGGACTATCTCGATGTGGATCCTGAGGGCATTATCGACCTTAAGCAGCTGGAAGGTCTCATTCGCGACGATACTATCCTGGTCTCGATCATGCATGTCAACAACGAGATTGGTACTATAGAGCCAATACGAGAGGCCGGCGGGATAATACACAGTAAAAACCCCAACTGCCTCTTCCATGTGGACGATATACAGGGCTTCGGCAAGCTGCCCTTAGATCCCAGGGACTGTCATATAGACTTGCTCTCTGCCAGCTCGCATAAGCTTCACGGACCTAAGGGAGTCGGCCTGCTCTATATGTCGGACCGCACTCATATTTCCCCTATCATTTTCGGAGGGGGACAGATGAACGGTCTGCGCTCCGGAACCGAAAACGTGCCCGGAATCGCGGGCTTTGCCAAGGCCGCAGAGCTAATATACAAGGGCCTTGACGAAAAGATAGCCAATATGCGCGCTCTGAGGAGGGACTTTGTAGAGGAGCTGCTAAAGCTACCGAATGTGAACATCAACGGCCCAGGGGATGAGGAAAAGGCAGCGCCCCATATCGTGTCGGCCTCCTTCAAGGGCCTGCGCGCGGAGGTGCTGCTCCATGCACTTGAGGATAAGGGGATATATGTATCCTCCGGCTCAGCCTGCTCTTCAAACCGCAGGACGGTATCGGCCTCCCTCAAGGCCGTCGGTGCCCCTGACTGGGCACATGAAAGTACGGTAAGATTCAGCTTTTCCTGCTATACTAAAAAAGAGGAGCTGGACTATACGATAGCTGTTTTGAATGAAATAGTTCCGCAGCTGCGGAAATTTATTCGTAAATAAAATTCATAGTAAAGGAGAATTTATGTTTCAGGCATATCTCATAAAATATGCGGAGATCGGTGTAAAGGGCAAGAACAGGTACGTCTTCGAGGATGCGCTTGTCACCCAGATTCGGAGCAATTTAAGAAGGATAGAGGGTGAATTTAAGGTCTCAAAGATAAATGGACGCATTTTTGTGCACACCCTTTCCGAATATAACTATGACGAGATGATAGACATCCTCACCCATATATTCGGAATAATCGCGGTCTGCCCTGTACAGGTCATCCAAAACCACACCATAGAAGGGATAAACGAGGCCGCCGTCGCCTATGTCCGGGATAACTACGACGACAAGAGCTTTTCCTTCAAGGTGGATACCAGGCGTCCCAACAAGGCCTACCCCCTGACCTCCATGGAGGTGGATGCGCGGGTGGGAGAGGCCATTCTTACCGCCTTTCCGTCTCTTCGTGTCGACGTTCACGCTCCCGAGGTGCTCATACACATCGAACTGCGGAAGGAAGATATATACATCTACTCCAAGGAGATAAAGGGACCCGGCGGAATGCCTGTCGGGACCAATGGAAAGGCCATGCTCCTGCTGTCCGGCGGAATAGATTCTCCCGTTGCGGGCTACATGATAGCCAAGAGGGGAGTCCATATAGACGCCGTATATTTCAACGCGCCTCCCTATACCTCGGAGCGCGCCAAGCAGAAGGTCATAGACCTCGCAAAGATCGTGTCGCGCTATGCGGGCATAATATATCTGCATATAATCAACTTCACCGATATTCAGCTCTATATCTATGAAAAATGCCCTCACGACGAGCTGACGATAATCATGCGCAGATACATGATGAAAATTGCCCAGGCTATCGCAGAGAAGAACGACTGTCTCGGGCTTATAACAGGAGAATCGATTGGCCAGGTGGCAAGCCAGACTATGAAGAGCCTCTTTGCCACGGACGATGCTGCCACCATGCCCGTGTACAGGCCCCTGATAGGCTTCGACAAGCAGGAGATAATCGACCGTTCCAAGCAGATCGGGACCTATGAGACCTCCATACTTCCCTACGAGGACTGCTGCACCATCTTTGTAGCGAAGCATCCTGTCACAAAGCCGAATCTCAATATCATTAAAACATCTGAGCTCAATCTCTCTGAAAAGATAGATTCGATGGTCGAAGAGGCTCTCGCCACTGATGAGGTCCTGATAATAGGGAAGGACTATTGATGAACCGCCGTCTGCTCTTCTTATACGGCTTCCTCATGGGGGCCCTGATGTTCATAGCGGTGTACGGGGTAAAAGTCATAAACCCCCTGTATGACGCGTGGATATTTGCCACCTCCGACCCCGATATAAAACAGCATTACCTGGGCTGGTGCCATTTCAGGACCAGCCCCTGGCATTTTCCAATCGGGCTTATAGACAGCCTTTCCTATCCCTATCCGCAGTCCTGTCTGTGGACGGATTCTATACCCCTCTTTGCTGTCATATTCAAGCTCTTCCGCGGAATCCTGCCCCCTATATTTCAATATCTTGGGCTGTATGGCCTGATATCCATGGCCCTCATGGGCGGCTTTTCGGCGCTTCTGGTACAGCGGGTCACAAGAGGGCACAACGGCGAAAATATCCTGCCCTTTATCGGGGTCTTTCCGTTTATACTGAGCACCCCCATTCTGCAGAGAATGTTTTACCACACCTCGCTGTCGGCACATTTTTTCATAATAGCCGCTCTGCTCATAATGCTGGACAAGCCCCATGAATACACGACAGCCAGGCTATATATCCGCTGGTCGCTCTTAAGTCTTCTGGTCATCCTGATCCACCCCTACCTCTGGGCAATGACGACTATAATCGAAGCTTTCTCCCTCACAGGCGAGGGTCTGATCGCCAAAAAATGGAAGCGGCCCCTGATCTGTTTTGCCCTGACGATCTTCACCGCCCTTGCCGGACTTTTCCTCGAGGGCGCCTTCTACGGCAATGTTCCCACGTCCTACAGCATGGGGGATTACGAAGCAAACCTTCTGACCTTTATAAATCCCATGGGCTACAGCTCCTTCCTGCCTGCAATGGAGCTCGCTTCAGGGACCCAGTACGAGGGTTTCGCCTATTTTGGCCTTGGCATGCTCATATTAAGCCTTATAGCGGCGATAATTGCGGTCTTTAAGCTGATACGCAGCAAGAAGCTGATCTCTGAATACATAGAGACACATATGAACCAGCTCCTCCTCGTGATAGCGGCGCTCTGCTTTTTTGCCTATGCGGCGCTGCCCCATATTTCTCTGGGGAAATATACCCTTTTACATCTCTCTTTTCCGAAACCGGTTGAGGCGATAACTGGAATTTTCCGCTCCACCGGCCGCTTTATCTGGGTAGTGGTCTATATTATTTTCGCGGGAGTCTTTTACCTGCTTTCAAAATACGTGGATTCCAGGCGGCTCATCCCCCTCCTGCTGATCTGCCTCCTGCTGCAGGCTGCCGACCTCTCCGATATCATCAGGGATAAGCACAGCTTCTTTTCGGAAAGCCATGAGGAGCACGTGAGCGACTTTGACGACCCGGTATTTCTGGCCGTGGTCGACAGATATGACCGTTTTATCTTTTCATATGACAATGTGATAAGGATAATGGATGCGGCTTACTATGCCTACAAGCACGGTATGACCCTCAACCGCTTCTACTACGCAAGGGACAACCATGAACAGGTAGAGACCGCCTTAAATGATTACCTCGAAAAAGCCGCCTCAGGAAGACCCGAAGCGGACTTAATCTACATGTTTGATGAAAATAATCTGCCGGACTACATACATCTGCCCCTGCACTTTTATTATCTGCACGGGAGCATCTTCGGTGTTGTGGAGCCGATAGACGGACTGGAAGAATTCTGTCTGGAAGATCTTAAATAATATACGGCTTAAGTGACTCCATAACGGTATCGATGTTGTCCTCTGCATGGATGTTCAGGTCGATCGGCTTTGAAAGGTCGAGACTGAAGATACCCATGATG
>JAGBNT010000037.1 GCA_017634255.1 Lachnospiraceae bacterium | reverse complement strand
TATAAGCTCCTTATCTCCAAGCTCCTCCCTTATATGCCTTGTGGCGGCTACTCCGTCCATTCCCGGCATCATATGATCCATAAAGACTATATCGTACCGGACATCCACCACCTGCTTTACAGCCTCCTCACCGCTTAAGACTGTATCGACCTGTATCTTAAAGGGCTTTAGCAGCCCCTCAGCCACCGAAAGGTTTACGGCGTTGTCGTCTACTATGAGCACCCTTGCACCCGGCGCCTTAAAGTCATATCTGTAGGAGCCCGTACTTGCCCTGTGCTCATCCGTCTTCTCCTCTCCGAACATGGACATTAAGCGAAGTCCGAACTCGGGGCGCTGCATACTGATATAGGGCTTGTCCTCGTATTTTTCCGGATCGTTGGTAATGACCGCAACCTTTACATCCTGATAGGCTCCGGATATTCCCAGAAGCTCGCTGTTTAAAAATTCCTCGTCTATGAAGATATACTTTGCCCCGTTCTTTACCGCTTTCAGTACATCGGGGGGATAGGTGCACTGTATGTCACCGCTGATCCCGATATCCTTTAAAAGCTGCCGGAAGGTCTCCTCGGAACTGGAAGGCTTTAGGAAGGTGGCTGTCTTTAGCTGCTCCGCCTTATTTACCGATATGCTCTCGGCATAGTCCGTAACCTCCAGCGGTATGGTGATCGAGAAGGTGGAGCCCTGTCCGTAGATACTGCTTACGTTTATCGCACCGTCCATCATGTCCACCAGTCTCTTGGAGATGGAAAGCCCGAGACCCGTGCCCTCCTTGTTCCTGTTTTTATATACATCGAGCTGGTTATAGGATTTAAAGAGGTTTGCCTGCTCCTCCTCCTTTATGCCTATACCGCTGTCCCTTATCTCCACCTGCATAAGTATGCCGTTATCCTGATTTTCAAAGTCTACCGCAAGCTGGACACAGCCCTCGTCGGTATACTTTACCGCATTATTAAGTATATTTAAGAGCACCTGCTTTATCCTGCCCTCATCACCGAGTACTCCCGAGGGGAATCTCGGGTTTACCTTTACGATAAATTCAAGCTTTTTATCGTGAAGCTTCTGGCGCACGATATTTACAAGATCATTTATCATCGACAGGGGCTCAAACCCGGCATTTACTATCTCCAAAGTTCCGGATTCTATCTTGGAAAAGTCGAGGATATCGTTTATTATCTCCAAAAGCCCGTTTCCGGCAGCCCTTATCTGTCTCAGCTCTTCCTGCACCTGGGGCTGCTCCGCTTCCCTTAAGCCAATCTCCGCCATTCCTATTATGGCGTTCATGGGGGTCCTTATCTCATGGCTCATATTGGCAAGAAACATTCCTCTTGCACTGTTGGCTCGTTCAGCCGAAAGGGCGCTTTCCTTAAGCCTTTCTATCATCTCCTCCTCGTTGGATTTGTCGTAGACGAAGATAAGGCAGCAGAAGGGCTCTCCAAAGCGATCATGGATATTACTCGCCACGAAGCTGCAGGGTATCTTTGTACCTCTTACGGTTCCCTTGTCAAAGTAATATTTTGCTTCGCCCAAAGACCGCCTTATGATGGTTTTTTCATCTATTTCAGTATCGAAAAACTCCGACAGGGTATGTCCGATAAGCTCCTCTCTGGTCTTTCCCAAAAACCTCATGGCAGCGTCATTGGCAACGGCTATACGGTCGCTTTCCCCGTTTACGGTAAACAGGGGTGTGGGTATCTCTCCCCGAAGGAGCCTTGAGGCATTTTCCACGGATACCCGGGTATTTAAGTAGGAAACCGCTATTATCGCCAGCAGCGGCGAGGAAAGGGTTCCCGCGAGGGCGCTGAACTGAAAGGTATCTATCAGCCCTCCAATGGGAAAGACGATATCCAGAAGCGCCGCAACCACTGCAACGGCGCAGAAATTCCCGAACATCCAGTAAACAGAGAGGCTCCGCTTAAACCTTATCCTGGTCTTCCATTCAAAGAGCATCCGGATTATATATATCACTACCGCAATGATAAATATGGCTACAGGGAATCTGAATAATCTGACCAGCCTGATATAAGCGGTCGGGTCTTCTCCTCCTTCAGGATAGATCACCCCCCTCGCTCCGAATATGAGCCAGAATACTGCAAATATCACCTTGCTCGCGCGGTTTATGTTAAAGGTGGTATGCCCTTCTCCGGTAATCACCTCTCCGACATAATAGATTAAGATCATCAGGTACGTGATCATGCAGCCTTCCGCCGCCAGCCGGAGGCTCGCCGCCGCCACTACGGAATCGGCAAACAGATAGTTAATGGCGTAGAAGAGATTCCGTCCGAAAAGCGCCACAGTCGATGCCGTATAGTACCCTACCGCCCTTACCGTCCTATTCTGGAAATACAGGTAAAGGGCGACAGAAACCACTGCAGCGGAAAGTATCAGCTGCGCGCAGGCTGTAACTGCCATTGCGAACGTCGATATATCAGTGATATTCAGCAGTGATCTGATCAATTTTCTTCACCCGTTTATATTTTCAGAAGGATTTCAGCGCATCGTTTGTATCATCAGTATTTTTATTGATGGAGACTATCCTGACCTCGTAGCTTCCCCCGTTATCCAGAGAAACCTTGCAGACATCTCCCTCCTTGTGACCGGTTATCGCCCGTCCCAGCGGGGATTCTGTGCTGATATAGTTTTTGAGGGAATCTCCTCTTATGCTGGTGACTATCTTGTATTCTTCCTTTTCCCCGTCGTCTGTAAACTCTATGGTCACAAAGTCGTTTATCCCCACCTCGTCCTCGGCAGATTCGTCGGAGACTATGTTGGCATATTTCAGCATCCTCTCGAGATATCCTATGCGGCTTTCGTTCTCATTTTTTGCTTTTTTTGCAGCATAGTACTCAAAGTTTTCGCTTAAGTCCCCTTGGGCTCTCGCCTCCTTAACCGCCGCAATTAGCTGCGGGCGCAATACGAGCTTGCGCTCTTCTATTTCCGCACTGATTTTTTCTATATCACTCTGTGTAAGATTTTCTGCCTTAACTGCCATTTTTGAACCTCGCTTAAACGTTCATATTATAGCATAAAATAAAACAGCCGACCACTTTCGTAATCGGCTGTTTTGGAGAAGGTATTTCTTTCCTCTAAGATATGGAGAAGCCATATCTTGTATTGGGGGTACATGCTAATTATAATGGTTTCCCCCCTATGCAACAATATATAGACCTAACAAAAATTATCACGGCTAAACTTTAATTTTAGGCATTTTCACCACTTGTTACAGTAAGGAACTGTTACATAATAACCTGATCATTTGTCGTTTGCTAAAAGGGCTTCGCCGTCAAAGAGCTTTTCGAACTCATCCCGTGAGAGCTTTTCCCTTTTTAAGAGCTCCTCCGCAATACGGATGAGCGCCTCCTTATGCTCCGAGATAAGCTTTCTTGCCCTTTCATGGCACTCGTTCATTATCCTTCTGACCTCGGAATCGATCTGCCCCGCGGTCTCCTCGGAATGTGAACGTGGATGAGCCAGGTCTCTTCCGATAAATACCTCGTCGTCATCGTCGTCGTAGGAGACGATCCCCACTGTATCGCTCATCCCGTATTTTGTAACCATCTTCCTGGCTTCCTTCGTAGCGACCTTGAGGTCATGGGAAGCGCCCGTGGTAATATCGTCAAAGAACATTTCCTCGGCTACTCTTCCTCCGAGATCGACCACGATATCGTTGATCATCCGCCCTCTGGTCATAAACATCTCGTCCTTTTCGGGCAGGGGCATGGTATAGCCCGCGGCTCCCAGTCCCGTAGGGATAATGGATATGGAGTAGACGGGTCCAACCTCCGGGAGCACATGGAAGAGTACAGCGTGTCCCGCCTCATGGTAGGCTGTAATGCGCTTTTCCTTGTCGGAGATGACCTTGCTCCTTTTTTCGGCTCCTATGCCTACCTTTACGAAGGCTCTCTTTATATCGTTCTGCACCACATATTTTCTGTTTTCCTTCGCCGCAAAGATGGCAGCCTCATTAAGCAAGTTTTCCAGATCGGCTCCGGTAAAGCCCGCTGTTGTCTGGGCTATCTGCTTTAGGTCAACGTCATCTCCCAGGGGCTTATTCTTCGCATGAACCCCAAGGATCTCCTCCCTTCCCTTTACGTCGGGAGCTCCCACGCCTACCTTTCTGTCGAACCGCCCGGGACGCATGATAGCGGGGTCGAGGATATCCACCCTGTTGGTCGCAGCCATTACGATTATCCCCTCGTTCACTCCAAAGCCATCCATCTCTACTAGCAGCTGGTTTAAGGTCTGCTCGCGCTCGTCATGACCTCCGCCCAGACCCGTTCCTCTGCGCCTTGCCACTGCGTCTATCTCGTCTATGAAAACTATACACGGGGAGTTCTTCTTTGCCTCCTGAAAGAGATCGCGCACTCGGGAGGCTCCGACACCCACGAACATCTCTACAAAGTCCGAGCCGGAAATAGAGAAAAACGGGACCTCCGCCTCTCCCGCTATCGCCTTTGCGAGCAGGGTCTTTCCGGTACCGGGAGGTCCTACCAGCAGCACTCCCTTAGGAATCCGGGCTCCCACCTCGATATATTTTTTCGGCTCCTTCAGGAAATCCACGATTTCCTCCAGATCCTCTTTTTCCTCAGCCAGACCCGCTACATTGTCGAACTTGATCTTTGTATCCCCGGACATGAACATCTTTGCCCGGCTCTTGCCGAAGTTCATCATCTTGCCGCTGCCGGCGGCAGCCTGTGAATTGAACATGGACATTATAAGAACCACTATCACCACGGATATAAGTATGGGAACCCCGTAGGATAAAAGCCAGCTCTCTCTGGAAACCTCGGTCTCGGTGTATTCGGGGAAGGATTTTTTCAGCTCCTCCTCTATCACCGATACATCGGAAACGTAGAGCCTGTTAAGAGACCCGTCCACTAGGGTAACGTTGACTATTCCCGTAGGGGTTTCCGAATTGGGGGCTATCTCTACCGCCGTGACCCGGTTTTCCTTAAGGTCCCCGGTAAACTCGCTGTAGGTATAGCGGCGCACTGCGTTAAAGCGGTTGCTTACGGAATATATCAGCAGTACGGCTATAGCTATGATAGCAAAATATAACAGGATGTTTCTTGAGCTGTTGTTGGACGAATTATTCACCTTTTATTACCTACTTATCATCTGATTTACAGCTGTTCAGAAGCCTCATTGGCAGAACAGTCACTCGAATTTTACAACACCTATATAGGGCAGGTTTCTGTATTTCTGCGCGTAGTCGAGACCGTAGCCCACAACGAAGACATCAGGAATCTCAAAGCCGGTGTAATCCACCCTTACATCCGTCACCCTCCTGTCGGGCTTATCGAGAAGAGAGCATAACTTAAGGGTAGCCGGTCCCCGGCTGTGCAGTACCTTAAACAGGGAGCTTAAGGTGCGCCCGGAATCTATTATATCCTCTACTACTATTATATTCTTTCCCCTTATAGGGGCATCCAGATCCTGGGTTATCTTCACGTCTCCGCTGGATTCCGTCTTGTTTCCGTAGCTGGAGCAGCGCATAAATTCGATCTCCACGGGTACGGTTATCCGCTTTGCCAGCTCGCAGGCAAAAAATGCCGCCCCCTTAAGGATGCAGACAAGGGTTATCTCCTTCCCCTCAAAATCCTTGCTTATCGTGGCGCCAAGCTCGGCAATCCTGGTATCCACGTCGCTCTCTGTCATTAAAACTTCAATCTTCTCAGCCATTCTCTTTTCTTTCTACCTTCCATATCTTATTTGTTTCTTCTGAAACCTTGTATCTTTCCCCCATCCTAAGCCCCGGAACCCACATGACCTCACTGCCGTCACAAAGCATATATATCCTGTCCCGGTCCGATACGGGAATCCTCTCCTCTATAAAAAGCTGCTTTATCTTCTTGGAGCCTCCCCGTATGGATATGTAGTCTCCCTTCCGCCTGGGGCGAAGACAGGGTCTGCCCTTTATTTTATCATAATCAAAGCATTTCGTATATCTGTGATCTTCCCTCGCCTTATCGGGCGGGATATCGTTATCGAAAGAAAAGACATATTCGCTGCCGTCGGGAAGTAGGACCGAGCCATTCTCCGGCGCGGCTATGCCTGCCTCCTCCGTCTCGTCCTCCGGGTTTTTTCCCGGTGCGTTCTCCTCCCCGTCCGCCTTTAAAACCCGGCTAAATTCCAGACGGTCAAAATTTCTAACAACTTCTATACCGTAAGGGAGGCATACCTTTTTCCCGCTGTTCTTTACCGACAGCTCCCGCACGGAAGATACATGCCTCATCGTAATGTCCTTAAGCCTCCCGGCGCTCCGGAAAAGACATTCCCTTATTATATAATCCTTTATTATATTGTTTTCCTCCCGGAAACCCTCAAGGCTTAAGACTACCTTATTTTCGGCGCCGGATATGTATTTATCCGCCCTTATCATTGCCTGACTTTTAAGAAAATCCTCTACATCCCGTATATACTGGGCGTTTTGGTTTATATGCCATATCGCCCGCGAATTTATCTTCTCTGCCAGCGGCATTATCTTATTTCTAATACAGTTTCGGGCTATCTCATTGTCTGAATTAGTGCTGTCAGTGCAGTATTTAAGCCCCTGCTCCTTAAGAAACCCTTCTATCTGCGGTCTGGTAAGGCAAAGCAGGGGTCTTATTATCCTGCCCCTTACGGGTCTCATTCCCCCCAGTCCGGCTACCGCACTGCCTCTTATAAGGTTAAAGAGCACCGTCTCCGCCTGGTCAGAGCCATGGTGCGCTACGGCTACCCTGTCGCTTCCGGTCTCCTCAAATATCCGGTAGCGGGCTATCCTTCCAGCCTCCTCAAGGGTAAGCCCCTGCTCCTTCGCCATTTTGGGCACGTCCACATGGACTGCCCTTAGCTTTATGCCCAGCCTTTCACAAAGGCTTTCACAGAAGGCTTTATCGGAGAGGGCTTCCTCTCCCCGAATCCCGTGCTCAACATGAACCGCTTCAAGGGTAAAATCCAGCCTTTGGGTATATAGAGAGAGCAAAAAAAGGAGGCACACTGAATCTGCCCCTCCTGAAAGACCCACCGTTACCGAAGACCCCTGTGGTATCATCCCGTATTGTTTTATAAAGTCAAGAACCTGCTCACTTACTGTCATCTGTTCTGAAGAGGATCTCGTTATCCTTGACGACGCCTATCGAAGATTCGGCGGTCTCCGCCTTAAATTCATTGGTAGTCACATAGACCTTGAGCTGCTTAAGACTCTTCTGCCTCGTCTTCTCTTTGGCTATCATATCGTCGAGCTCCTGTTTTTCCTGCTCATAGGCATCGATCTTTTTACTGATCTTTATCCCGTCAACAGTAAGCCCCGTGACCAGCATAAGCGCTACCAGAGAAATACATATAAAAGAAAGCTTATTCTGCCTCTTTTTTCTGAAAGCTCGCCCCCTGTAATTCATCAGACTCCCCGCTTATGACCCCATTCTGCCATGATCTTGCGCACGAAATTTAAACCAAAGCGCGCAAATATGTGTTTACATAATTTATAGCAGATTGATTATGCCGCGTCAACAACACGATGTTGTGTTCACCTGGCGGGGCTCCCAACATTTTGGGTTTCGTCTAACTTTTCAGGACCCTCTGGGTTCAGAACAGTTACGATTTCATCTTATAAGAGCCTGTACAGCTCGGGATCTCCCTTTTTCACGGTCTCTTTTATTTCGGTTATCTCTGCCTTTACCGTCTTGTTTCCGAAGGCGATCTCTATTATATCCCCTTCCCTGACCTCGGCGCCTGCCTTTGCAACCTTGCCGTTTAGGGTTACCCTGCCCGCGTCGCATGCCTCATTGGCAATGGTGCGCCTCTTGATCAGCCTCGATACCTTTAAATATTTGTCCAGCCTCATAGCTCTCCTTATGAAAAGAGCGTGCGCTCACTGCGCACGCTCCTTACAGTTTCTTATAAATTACTTTTTATTAACAAGATCCTTGAGAGCCTTTCCAGCCTTGAACTTAGGAGCCTTTGATGCCGGTATCTTCATAACATCACCGGTCTGGGGATTTCTTCCTTCTCTTGCTGCTCTCTTGGTAACCTCAAAAGTACCGAAGCCTACAAGCTGGATCTTGTCGCCCTTTTTAAGCTGTGCAGCAATCGTCTCTGTGAAAGCCTTAAGAGCCTTCTCGGCATCCTTCTTTGAAATTCCTGCTTTGTCAGCCATAGCTGCAACTAATTCTGTCTTGTTCATTTCGTGTAACTCCTCCTCTTGACATGAGTTTTCTTATCTGTTTCATCGATCATCTAAATCGACACACCTATTTATAACCGTTTTATATAACCTTGTCAAGGTGTTATTGCATTTTAGGCATTATTTTAAGCTATATTTTGTTACTGTTCACAGGCGAACTGCGCATTTACTGCGCAGTTACGCCCCAATGTGTTGTGGTTTAAATGGGTTTTGCCCCATCGCCGAAGGCGATTTAATTGGCAAAACCCGTTACGTTCGCAGCCTGAAAGGCTGTGAACAG
>JAGBNT010000036.1 GCA_017634255.1 Lachnospiraceae bacterium | reverse complement strand
CATGGAGAACATGGAAAACAATGAGAACGATAATCTGGAAAATTTTAAGATTGAAGACGATGTATTGGAAGATGTAAGCGGCGGGACATCAAGGTCTAGAGACATTTACTTCTGTTACTACTGTGCTAAAAGGCATGCCTTGATGAGGCAATATCCCTGGAGGATCAGACCCGCTGGTTATAAAAAATGGTACAATGATGCGTGCAGATATGACTGTGAAAAAAACGGACCATTCTTCACGATTGAGACTGAGGGCGGCAGAACTGAATACTTTAACGCGCAGGTTATTAGACTGAATTAACAGGGGCGAGCAGGTCTTTTCAGGACTCTGTGAAGGATAAGAGGTGACTTTGTAGTTGCTACAAGATATTTTGTACCGGGACGCCGATGGCTTCCATGCACTCCTCTTCGTCTATTTCAAAGAGGTTGACGATATAGTCGGTGCTAAGGACCTCATTGGGAGTGCCGTATCTGTCGATCCTGCCGCCCTTTATGCAAAGCAGTTTGTCCGACACCCTTAGAGCCAGCTCCAGCTCGTGAAGGCTCATGACCACAGCCAGTCCGTCCCTGTTTATCCAGCGCTTCAATATCGCTATGAGTTTAAGCTTATGCCTTATATCCAAAAAGGAGGTGGGTTCGTCGAGCATTAGGACCTTAGGCTCCTGGCAAAGGGCGCGGGACAGCAGCACCCGCTGTCTCTGCCCGTCGCTTATCTCGCTAAAGAGCCTGTCTGCAAGCTCGTCGGTCTCCGTAAGGCGCATCGCCTCCTCCACCTTTTCATTGTCCTGCTTCGAAAGCAGTCCGAGCCTGCCTGTATAGGGGTATCTCCCTACGCTTACCACATCGCGCACCGTCATAAGCTCCGGGTCCGTTCTGCCCGTAAGCATTACCGACATCTGCTTCGCCGCCTCGGCTGCACTCAGAGTGTCCATATCCTTACCCAGCAGCAATACCCTGCCTCCGAGCTTGTCAATATATCCCGCCAGGCTTTTTAAAAGCGTACTCTTCCCCTCTCCGTTGGGTCCGATAAGGGTCAGTATCTCCCCCTTACAGACCTCGAAGCTTATATCCGAAACCACGGTTTTATCCTTATAGCCTACATTCAGCCCTTCCGCTTTTATTAAGATCCTGTCGCTGTCCATTCCGTCCTACCTCTCCCTGCTTCTTTTTAGCATAAGATATATCACCACCGGTGCTCCGAGGATGGAGGTCACGGTGCTTATGGCAAGCTCCGTCGGTGCAAAGAGCGTCCTGGCTATCATATCGCAAAAGAGGCAGAATACCGCCCCTCCTAGAAAGCCCGCAGGTATTATAACTATGGGTTTTGCTGTCTTAAAAAGGCTTTTGATGAGATGCGGCACCGCTATACCCACAAAAGATATCGGACCCGCAAAGGCTGTTACAAGCGCCGCCATAAGGCTTGAAAGCAGTATGAGCTCCACCCGGAACACCTTAATGTTTACTCCAAGGCTCTTTGCATAATCCTCGCCCAGCTGGTAGGCGCCCATGGGTTTTGAAAGCATGAACGCAAGTATCATCGTAAGAAGCGAGACGGCGGCGATAATACCCACATTGCCCCAGGCTGCTCCCGAAAAGCTTCCCATGGACCAGTTATGCAGATTTACAATATTGGAATCGTCCGCAAAGGTGACTATGAAATCCGTTATCGCCGAACAGATATAGCCCACCATGACCCCGCAGATAATGAGGATGGACATCCGCCTTACCCTGGATGAAACAAGAAGGATGAAGCCCATGGAAAGCAGGGCTCCGACAAAGGCGGAGACTATCATCATGACTGACGACATAGTAAGACCCCGCCCGAGAAAGTATATGAGCGTAAGCGCGACTATGAGCTTCGCTCCTGAGGAAATTCCAAGTACGAAGGGACCGGCTATGGGATTTGAAAAGAAGGTCTGCAGGATGAAGCCCGCAACGCTTAATATCCCGCCGAGAAGAAGTGCCGTGATAAGCCTTGGAAGCCTGATGTCCCAGATGATATTGTAGGCGGTATTGTCCTTCATGCCGCCCGCCAGTATAGCCGCCACTTCCCCGACTGACAGCTTCACGCTGCCGGTGTTTATATTAAGTATAACAAGGAGGATCAGCAGGACAAGAAGGATGATGTAGCCGGCGATATACCGCCCCATCCTGCCGGATAGTCTTTCCCTGTTTATATTATTTTCCTGTTCCATCTTACCTCAGCCTGTGCATATATTGAAGCTCGTCCCTGCCGGATGCCTCTCCGCTAAATATAGCCTTAAGATCCTCCACAGTTGCCGTCACCGCGGTTATCTCCTGGTACATGTCCTTTTCCGTACACCAGACCTCTCCCGCTGCCACCGCTTTAAACGAAGCAAAGAGGGGACTTATATCCTCCAGCTCCTTTACGGAGCTTAAAGGACTGTCTATCGCGCTGTTATATATCAATACATCAGCATCCCTCGCCTGGGCGTAAAATTCCTCCATAGTCATGTTTACGGTAGACTGGGCGCTCATTTCATCCCCTTTAAGGTCTTCAAATATATAGCTTCCTCCTGCCATCTCTATCATACGGACTATGTAGTCATTGCTCTTCTTAACGCTGACCCGCCCGTTTTGCGTAACATAAAAATATGCCACACTCTTATTATATCCCGCGCCATCAATGGCAGCATTAAGCTTCCTCTCAGCCTCCTCGAAAAATGCCGAAGCCTCTGCCTCCCTGTCCATTATAAGACCGTAGAGCTTTATCCATTCCAGCCTTCCGAGCGGCTCATTTTCGTAGCTGGAATAATCCACCATTACCGGAATGCCAAGGCTCTCAAGCTTCTCCTTTGTCTCCGGCTTATGATATATCATCGTGGACTCCACGCAAAGATCGCAGCCGCGGCTTAAGACGGTTTCAAAATCCGGAGTGGAATATTTTCCCACGTAGCTTATTGCCCCGCTCTCCACCTTAGAACGTATGCTTTCGAGATTCCAGTTTTCAGCCGTCGTGCTCGTCATCTTTACTATGTCCGTATCTTCAAGCTTATCAAAAAAATCCATCGGGGCACTGGCAGCCAGATAAATATTTTTAAAGGGCTTCTGCAGGACGACGGCATCCCCTGAAAGCTCCGTAGGAAGCTCTGCTCCCTCCTCCGCCAGAAGATATCTGTCCTTTCCGGCAATGGTTATAAGAGTGACTCCGTCAGAAACATTCTCGACATCGAAATACCTGGCATATCTCATCGAGCTTTTGAGCTCTGCGTCAGCTATCAGAGAATTAGATATTATGTCACCCTCATTATCTGCTGCATCATCAGCGTTTTTATTGGAGTTACTGCTATCCGCTGCATCAGATGAACTTTGTGTTATGTCAACTTTATTTCCGTCCCTGTCCGTTATGGAGGACGCATCAAGGGTTATGGTATATTCTATCTCGTGGGGCTGGCTCATTGCCGTAGTATCGGCAACTACCCTTATCGGCGTATCCAAAGCAGCCACCGGAAGGATAAATTCGGAGTTGCCCTCCGTATTTACAGGCGTGTATTTCTCGGGCTCCTCCCCGGATGAGCCAGCTCCCTCAAGGACTATGTACATATAGTCATAATAGGGACTGCTCCACTTTAGCCGCACCTTGAACTGACCCTGCTCAACAGTCAGCTCAGCGGGGCTCTCCACTCCTGCCTTGCCCGTTCCTCCCTCGAGCTTTAGGTTTACATAATACAAGCCATCCTTAAGCCCCTGACCTGAGGCTTCTTTTGCTTCGTCCCCTAATGAGGCTGTCTCACTCCCGGCTCCTTCACCGTTCTTTTCAGAAACAGGCGCGGCGGCGCACCCTGCCGCCAGGACAAGACACACCGCCGCTATAAAACTGCTTATTATGATCTTGAATTTTTTCATGCTCACTTTATAGGATTGGAAACAGTTACCTTGTGATCATACCACTTTCCCTTGGTCCCTACCAGTGCAACGTCAAATTCCTCTCCTATTGCGGGTACGGGTATATCAAAGCCGTTTACCTCCTCGCTGGTCCCGTCCTTATAGGTAACGGTGTCGGTCGTGGGCTCAAGCAGCTTTGCGCCGCTCTTTTGTGCATCAGCAGCCTTTCCGGCAAAGAGATTTACGATATTCTTGGAGGGCAGGGAAATGTGCACCGTCATTTCTCCATTCTTAACTGTAAGCTCGCCCTTTCCCTCCTTGGCCTCGTTTACATGGAACATGCTGCCGTCTGTAGCAAAGTCAACGGTATAGGTTCCATCCTCAAGGTCTGATACGGAGGCTGCGGCTGCGGAATTGGAGGAAGCGGCTGAAGCGCTGTCTCCGATAACAGCTGCGGTATGCGCAACATACATATCCTCAATTTCCTTTATCCTTCCGAGACCCTCGAT
>JAGBNT010000035.1 GCA_017634255.1 Lachnospiraceae bacterium | reverse complement strand
TTTCATTTTTCAAAACATCTCGTAAAGATATACAAATAAAGGCATTGTGATAATGCACCCGATAAGGGTAAGAATATTTATAGAACTGGCATACTGTGCATCCTTATGATACACCTGTGAAAACTGCACTATTGTCGAGGCTGACGGAGCTATAGCCGCAAGAAAAGGCACCAGCAGCACCCTGTCCAGATCAACTTCCGAAGACCCTGCCAGATACCCCACTCCCTTCAATATGAACAGCGCCACAAAGGCTGCCACTATCATTTTAAAGGCAAAGACCAGAAATATCCGTTTGCGTTTTAAAACCTCTTTGAGCTTCAAATTTGCAGCCAGCATACCTGAAATGAGCATAGAGACCGGTCCCAGCATATTGCCCACGGAGCCTGTGACCCCGTCTAATACAGCCGGAAGCCGAAGCCCCGTTATCATCATTATTATCCCTGCAAAGATAGAGATAATATTGACATTTAAAAGTATCTTTTTCAGATGGATCCTCTTTTCGCCTGAAAAGGCATGAACGCAGTGTGTCCAGAAAAAAACAGTCTGAAACGTCATATAGGCTGTGGAGTATAAGAGCCACTCCTCGCCCAAAACATAAGAAATGAGCGGAACGATGAGGTTGCCGGCGTTCGGATACACAACCGACATCTCCTCTACCACATCCGCTTTAAACAACTTCCTGAAAGCTATCCCGACCAGTATCGCTGCCACGTGCAGCAGCGCAACTCCAATATACGCCGCCTTAAAGCCGCTCAATATCTCCGGGCTTAGCTCCACCTGGAAGATATTAAGTATCATGCACGGCACTATCACATATAGACAGATTTTGGACAGCACCATGGAATCCTCTGATTTTAAGAGCTTAAGCTTCACTGCCGCAAAGCCGAAGCCCATTATAATAAGAAGCTGCAGGATCTTTTGTGCAAGCAGTAAACTCAGCAAGTAAATCTCCTCTTATTCGTCCTGAAGTCTCTCCACCATTTCAAGCATCGCCCTGGCTGAATTGAAATTCTTCGGTATTATCTCTGTGGCTGGTATTGATATATCGTACTCATCATTCAGCGTAGATATAATCTGCAAAATATCGAAGGAATCCAGAATATGATCGTCTATGAGGGAGTCCTCATTCTCAAAGTCCACGTCCTCCTTAACCTCTTTTAAAAGCTCTAATAATCTTTCCATCTTAAATCAATCTCCTTTTTATAATATGCATTGTTTGTTCCGGTATCTTCTTCGCTGCAATTCATTTAGGACCGGCTGAATAATTCAGCTTGCCGCTCCGGTTTCTCATACTCCAAAATGTCCCGTATTAAACTCCGATGTATGCAGGGCTTCCCTGACTTTGACCGTATTTCCCTTTTCATACAGGAGTATCGCAGGCATATTGCGGCTTAAGAACATATATAAGCCCTCCGTAACAGAATACGCCCCTATGTTGCAAAAAACAAGCGTATCTCCCTCCGAAAGTCCGGTAAACTCCTTCTCCCTGACCGGAATATCCGCAGTGGTGCACAGGCTTCCGGCTATGGCATACTTCACTTTCTCTCCCATGAAAGCTGCCTCTCCACCGGCAGCCTTTCTTTCCGGAAAATGCTTGATCACAGGCACTTTCATCCCCATGATCTGACCATAATAATTTATATGATTTATACCTCCGTCGATAATGCAGTAATTAACCCCGTTGGCGGTCTTGATATCCATGACCCGGCTTAAATAATATCCACATTCGGAGGCAAAAAACCGACCCATTTCTATTGTAAGCTCCGTCTTTTTTGCGATATCCTGTAATGCAGGCGCCAGCTCCTTTAAGGGCGATAAAGTATCCTCAAAGTCATCTCCCTCAAAATAAGGAAAGGGCAATCCAGGTCCGTACTCAAGTTTACATAACTCAGCAGGAACCCTTGCCATAAGCTCCTCCAGCATAACCAGTTCCTTTTGCTGCTGCTTTAGCTTCCCTCTTCCGGTGCCGACGAAATAATGTATTCCTTCTATTCTAATACCCTTAAGATTTTCGATATCATTAAGGACATCCTGCAAATCCTCCTCCGACATACCGAACTGGCTCCCCCCATTTAGCCTTAAGAGGACGCTGTATCTAACGCCGTCCTGAAGTCCCTGCTCATTAATGAGCCTTACATGCTTCTTCGACTCAGCTGTAAAGGTACCTACCCTGTATTGCGCTGCCTCCAAAACATTTTCCTCTGTCTTCATGACTCCCGAGTAGATGATCTTCTCCGGCGGCACATTAAGCTTTTTACATATCTCCAGCTCTCCCGGAGAGCAGACCTCCAGCTTGTCAATGAGTTCAAGCATCGCTGGTATCAAAAAGGGATTTGCTTTTATCGAGTAGCATAATCCCACCTCATTTCCCACTATCTCCCTGACCGAGCGCATCCTTTTTGAAAGTGCGTCTATATCAAAGACATAGGCAGGTGTACCAAATTTTTCGGCTACTGCTTTGAGTTCAGCGTCAGTCATTTTTTGTACTCCTTCAATCTCCCTCTGTCTATCTTTCCATTTTTATTAAGGGGCATTTCATCCAGCTGATTGACATTATTAGGCATCATATAGGGAGGAAGCGCCGTCCGCAGCTCCTTCATAAGCTCCTTCTTATCCGCCTGTCCTGTATAGAACATGATTAACTTATGCTTTTCCTCGTCATATAAAACAGCAGTCCTCTCAATCCCCTCCATTGCAGTGACCACAGCCTCTATCTCCCCTAGCTCGATCCTCTGTCCTAGATGCTTGATCTGATGATCCTTTCTGGAAACATATACAAGCTGCCCATCAGTATCGTATCTGCCAAGGTCTCCTGTCCTGTAAACCTGCTCAATATACTTATCCTGCAGGGGATTTTGTACAAAGGCCGCCGCAGTCCTCTCCTTATCATTATAATATCCCTGAACCACCGAGGTTCCTGAAACGATTATTTCCCCAACGCTGTCAGTATCAGTTTGTTCAATAAGCTCATCCTCATCGTTTAAAAGAAATACCTTCTCATTCGGAAAGGGAACTCCTATGGGAATGACCTCCGTGTCCTCAAAGTCTCTGTCCAGTACATAATAGGTACAGTTACATGTGATCTCAGTAGGACCGTATAGGTTTACATAAGTTGCGTCGGGCAGATATTTTTTCCAGACGTTAAGATGCTTTACCGGAAGCACCTCTCCGCTGAAAAGCACCTTGTTTATGCTCTCCGGAACCCTGTAGCCGAAGCCGTTCATGATAGATACGAAGCACATGGCGCTCACAGCCCAGATACAGGTCGTCACCTTTTTATCCGCTAGATAATCCATCAGCGCCATGGGATTGCTGAAATAATCCCGAGGGATTATCTGCACCTTCGCCCCCCTGTACAGTCCGGAATATATATCCTTGACCGAAACATCGAAATCAAACGGCGCCTGATTTCCAAGGATGTCGTCTTCTCCGATCTTAAAAAGCTCTGTGAAATATTCTATAAATTCTATGACAGAACGATGTGCAACGGTTACCCCCTTTGGAGTACCGGTGCTGCCGCTCGTAAAGTTTACATAAATCGGGTCGATGTCCTGAGCCCCCGCCCTCCTTGCCGTAAGCAGCTCCTCGTCCACACTCTCCTTTTTAAGCAGCTCCTCTATACACACGATCTCGGCGGCATCCCGAAATTCCTCCGCTCCTTCGGCGTTTTTCCTGTCAGTAAGTATCAGTGCAGGCTTTAAGACCGAAAGCATTTTCTTAAGTCTCGGTATGGGACTCCTCACATCCATTATGGAATAAAAACAGCGTGCATATATCGCTCCGAACATGCCTCTGACAGCTATGCAGCTCTTCTCCATAAAAAAAGCTATGGGCTTATTAGGCTCTGCCTTTTTTATGATAAAGCTTCCGATCAGCCGCGCATCCCGCACCAGCTGTGAATAGCTGATATCCTCCTGTACATCACCAAAGGCTGCCTTGTCAGGATATTTTTTTGCGTCAGCCTCCAGCCAGTCCAATATATTTTTAGTATACATTTATTCTCTCCTCTGTCAGGTTTGTGAAGCGCTTTAGCTGCCTCTCATCGGCGGCAATCCTTGTGTGCATCAGAAGAATGCGTACATAAAGCTCTCTGTCGCTGTACCGTATATCAATGCCAGCTGTATCAGATGGAATATCAGAAGATAAAACAGCCATCTGAAAACGATACTCCTATTATACAACATTTTGTATACGTCCATATCTTTTTCTTTCAAAATGCTGACAAACGCCGTAATGGCGTAAGAAATCATGATTATCGGAACAGTCCATTTTGTGAGCATTCCACTCGTAAGTGCATGAAGCTCTGAAAGGGAAGCTGCCGGATCAAAGTTAAATACTGTGTTTTTTAAGAATATTCCGATCATCTTAGGATCAGTGATTCTGTCAAAATACCACCCGATATGCACTAATGCGAAGGTCCTTATCACCCTGAAAATGTAAAGTCCTCGGGCTTTCCCCTCAATTCTCAAAAAGGCGATAAGCCGCGTAAATACTGGGAGCAGAGCATCTGAAAGGGCTATGAGGATGCCGTTATACAGTCCCCACAAGATATAGTGAGCCTCGGCTCCGTGCCACAGTCCCACCAGGAAAAACACCAGAATATTTGCCAGACATGCCGGCAGTACTTTAAAAATATGTTTGCCAAACTCCCCTTTTCCATTCTTTCCGAGGTTCTGCATAGGTTTAGTCAGCGCAAAGGGATAGAACACGTAATCCCTCATCCACGCCCCCAGGGAAATATGCCAGCGCCTCCAGAAATCACCTATTGAAATGCTGAAATAGGGCTGTCTGAAGTTCTCCCTCATCTTTATACCGAAAAGCTCGGCGACCGCTATTACCATGTCTATGCCGCCTGAGAAATCCGCATACTGCTGAATACCGTACATCAGTATCCCTGCTGCAATTGTCATTCCGTGAATGGAAATGTCTCCTAAATCCAGTATGGCTGAGACGCTTCCTGAAAGCAGATCCGCCACCGCAAATTTTTTCATTGCTCCGAAAGCGAAACGTATGAGGGCTTTCTTGGCAGCCTTAAGGCTGAACCTGTGTGTTGTAAAGAGCGAGGTTTTCATCTCATCGAAGCGGTTTATGGGACCCTGTATGAGCTGCGGGAAAAAGGAAACAAAAGCCGCATATTTTAAAGGGTTCTTTTCAGCCTCGTATTTTGAACCGTAAATATCGATAAGATAGCCTGTCGATTGGAAGGTATAGAAGGATATTCCAAGAGGCAGGAGCAAAGAGGATGCTCCTGCAAAGGCGCTTAAAGCCCCGTCAGAGGCGTTTAAGCCGATAAGGTTTAAGATATTGCCTGTATATTTTAAAACCCCTAAAATCCCGAAATTAAGCGCCAGAACGGCGATAAGCAGGCACCTCTTCCTTAACAGCCAGAGTTTCTTTATCTCCTGCTTCTTCTCCCTGGTCTCCGCCGACTTTCTCTCCGCCCTGCTCTTTACCTCGAAGCCCTCCAAAAGATACGCTCCAAGCCATGTAGTCAGCGTTGTGATCGAAATAAAGATCAGGTTTGTATAGCCGGAAAAGGCGTAAAACACGAGGTTTGCAGCTAAGATAAGAAGCCACTGTTTTCTTCTCGCCGCTGTATAATATAAAAACAGGGAAATTATGAGGAAGATCATAAAACGGACGCTGAAAATATTCATTTAGCCCCCTCCTCATACGTCCTTTTCTCTTCGTAGGAAGCATGGAAAAGCCTGTTTTCATCTATGCTTCCGCCAAAAAAGCTTCCGAATACACGGCTGAATTTTTCTGCTCCGTCCTTATTTAAATGACTAAGATCCAGAAAGTCCTCATCTTCCAGTTTTAAATACTCATCCCTGCAAAGGTTAAAATCATAGTATGAAGCCCCCAGCGCCTTCGCAGTATCACCTAGCATTGCGGCGTATTCATCGTAATTTCCCACGCCGTCGAGGTAATTTTTATGCATTGGGGAACAGAAGAACACAAGCTCTATATCGTTATCTGAACAGTACTTCCCTATCTTTTTTACTGTTTTTTTCCAATCCTCAGACACCGCCCTTAAATTGATCTTATAATAATCATCCTTATTCAGCTCGTCCTCGCCTATTACACCTTCAGTGGCGACATAACCCCTGCCCATATACGTTTCATTTGCGTTTTTTACATAGGCAAAGTTCCTGTATTCATTAGTATTTTTGCCCTCAAGTATCGCGGGTATCCCGGAGGGATCTTCGACCATATTCTTATATTTTCCAAGGGGAAGGAAAGAATTGGGGTACAGCTCGGCAGAGGAAGCATTTAGAAGAAAGCGGAGCTTATTTAGTGAAAATGGCATATATTCGGAGATAATATAGGTACTCAATAGCTGCGTCCTGTCCTTAAAGGGTTCTGCACAGGCGGTATTAAACTCACTCTCCACATATACCGTTTTTAGCTCATGATGAGCCTGTACCTCTCTTATAAGGGCATAGGCGCCGTCAATATACTGACTGGATGTGCCTGCGTTAAAAGTATAGACACCCATCAGCCCGTCTGTAACGGATGGGTCTAAGGCCCTGTAGCAGTGGGATGAGCCCACGAAAAGAGCATCAATGTTTCGGGGTGAATTGTACATCTCGTGCATCATCAGTCTTGTGTACGATTTAGTATCATCAATCAGAATATATCTTAAAAGATGCTGGATAAAAAATAGTATTACTATGAATAAACAGACAAGGGCGAAAACCCGAAACTTACGACTCATGTAGGATATGTTAGCAAAGTTGGGGGAAAAAGTAAACAGTCGCAGTGCTCATCGAGACTCCGCTTCGCTTCGTCTCGATTTCCGGCTGTCGCCGAATACGTCTGTAAATAAAACCACGGGAGAACATAAATGCTCTCCCGTGGCATTATTTACATCCGTGCACTGCTCGTAGCTACGCTCACATCATCCCGGGTGCGCCTGCTCCTGCGGGCATCGGCGGTGCGGGCTCCTTCTTGGTAGCCACTACCGACTCAGTAGTAAGCAGTGTGCTTGCAACAGATGTTGCATTCTGCAGAGCACTCCTTGTAACCTTGACAGGATCAAGGATACCTGCCTTAACCATATCGGTATACTCCTCATGAAGGGCATCGAAGCCGACTCCTACCTTTGACTCCTTAACCTTATTGATGATAACCGATCCCTCAAGACCAGCGTTTGCAACTATATGGTAGATAGGAGCCTCAAGAGCCTTAAGTACGACCCTTGCACCTGTCTTCTCATCTCCGTCGAGATCCTCTACAAGCTTCTCAACCTCTTTCTGTGCGTGGATATATGCACAGCCGCCGCCTGCGATGATACCCTCTTCTACCGCAGCCTTGGTAGCTGCAAGAGCATCCTCCATTCTAAGCTTGGCTTCCTTCATCTCTGTCTCGGTAGCTGCGCCGACCCTGATAACTGCGACTCCGCCTGCCAGCTTTGCAAGTCTTTCCTGAAGCTTCTCCTTATCGAATGAAGAAGTAGTGGTCTCTATCTGTGAACGGATCTGGTTGGTACGAGCCTTGATATCAGCCTTCTTTCCTGCTCCGTCTACGATGATCGTGTTGTCCTTGTTTACCTTAACGCTCTTTGCACGTCCGAGCTGCTCGATGGTTGTCTCTGAAAGCTCAAGACCGAGCTCGGAAGAGATTACCTGACCGCCTGTAAGGATAGCGATATCCTGAAGCATTTCCTTCCTTCTGTCTCCGTAGCCGGGTGCCTTTACGCCTACTACATTAAAGGTTCCACGAAGCTTGTTGACTATAAGGGTGGTAAGAGCCTCGCCCTCGATATCCTCAGCGATTATAAGAAGCGCTGCGCCCCTCTTAACGATGTCCTCAAGCAGAGGAAGAAGATCGTTAACAGTGGATATCTTCTTATCGCAGATAAGGATATAGGGATTTTCCAGAACTGCTTCCATCTTATCCATATCCGTGCACATGTAAGCCGATACATAGCCGCGGTCAAACTGCATACCTTCAACCATGTCAAGCTCGGTCTCCATGGTCTTGCTCTCCTCAATGGTGATAACGCCGTCCTTTGAAACCTTATCCATGGCGTCTGCAACCATCTGACCTACGTTCTCGTCACTTGCTGAAATAGAAGCAACCTTTGCGATATGATCCTTGCTGGAAACCTTGGAACTCATCTTTACGATGGCATCTACGGCTGCCTCACAGGCCTTTTTCATACCCTTTCTCATGATAATGGGGTTAGCGCCTGCCTCAAGGTTTTTCATTCCCTCATGTATCATCGCCTGAGCAAGTACGGTAGCTGTTGAGGTTCCGTCTCCTGCTACATCGTTGGTCTTTGTAGCTGCTTCCTTAACGAGCTGGGCACCCATGTTCTCGAAAGCATCCTCGAGCTCTATCTCCTTTGCGATAGTAACACCATCATTAGTGATGAGCGGTGCGCCGTAGGATTTGTCCAGAACAACGTTTCTGCCCTTAGGTCCCAGCGTTACGCTTACTGTATCCGCTAACTGGTCAACGCCTGCCATTAAGGCCTTTCTGGCGTCTGTGCTGTATTTAATCTCTTTTGCCATTGTATTATCCTCCTATGATCACTTATCTATGATAGCAAGTATATCGCTCTGACGAACGATTATAACCTTGTCATCCTTCTCAACCTCTACCTCTGTACCTGCGTACTTCGAGTAGATAACCTTCTGTCCCTTCTTAACCTCCATCTTGATCTCTTTTCCGTCTACAACTCCTCCGGGACCTACTGCGATAACCTCTGCCTGCTGGGGCTTTTCCTTATCCTTGCCGGGAAGGACTATGCCCGATGCCGTTGTCTCCTCAGCTTCAAGCTGCTTTAAAACTACTCTGTCACCCAATGGTTTTAACTTCATTTTTATGCCTCCTTAAAATATGTAATAAGAACTGATTACTTATTTCTTTGTTTACTAGCACTCATCACTTTCGAGTGCTAACCACAGACGTTATAATATTCTTTTACTTGTCCATATGCAACCTTGAGCAGAGCCGCAAATACTATATTATTATCATTTAATCTCACTTAATCTTGTTTTTTCACGTATTTTTCTTGCGTACATAATTATTTTCCGAGCACAGAGCCGCCAGACGCACAACATAAATCAAAGCGCGCCCCCTCTCGGAGACGCGCCTTATATCTTTAATGTATTCCTTATCTATTCCTTACTATCTGTTCAGATTGTTGATGGTCTTTGTAACCTCATCCAGAGCCCTCTTTATATTTGCACTGGTGGCATTCATGCCCTTAGCGAGGGTCTGAACCTCGTCGGCGACCACCGCGAAGCCCTTGCCTGCTTCACCTGCCCGGGCCGCCTCTATGGAGGCATTGAGGGCAAGTATCTTCTGTCTGTTACTGTACTGCTCAATCTGGGTGGTATTTGCATTGGCGACCGCGATCTCTTCCGCGGCCTTGGAGATACCTCCCTTAAGATCCGCCAGCAGATCCGTTGAAAATTTGCTCTCATAGCAATGCTGCACGTACATATTTATCACGTCGCCCAAAAGCTGTGCTGAGGCCTTTATCTCCTCCTCTGTCTTTACACTGACCTTATGGAGGGCATCAATATACTTATCCTCATCTATCCCAAGCTCTCTGGCAGTTGCACGAAATTTCTCCTCATCCGGATGCTGAGGAAGCACCTGACCTCCGATAACGCTTCCCAAAACCGTTCCGTCCTTTAATTCTATGGGGATGCCAAAATCCATAAGACCAGCATGGCAGGGATAAACTCCCTTTCCCTCACGGTCATTTTTCTCGCAGCGCTTCAGTCCTTCTGGACAGCCTCTCGTGTATTTGATACAGAAATCCGTGAAATTATAGCAGTCGCTTATATACTCACCGTCAGCTCCCACCGCTACAGTAGCAAGACCCGTGGAAATAGCCCAGTTCTTCATTATCTCTTCAAACTTTTTCATATCACAAAAATCCTGTATCTTCATAAATGTCCTACTCACCCTCCTAATTTTTTACAAGACCTTACATACAACAGTGAGGCTTTAAGAAATCACGTTACAATTCAGCATCCTGCCAGTGCGCTGAATTATAACAAAATCACCTCACCCGTTTATTATAACATAGACCACATTATAATTCATCTAAAATCTGCATGAGTGATCAGAAATAGACTACCTCCTCCGCGGGGGGAGCAGCTGCCTCCACATTAGTCGCTATCAATGTGGGAGTCGGTCTGCCAAACGACCTGCTCATGGCGGACTGCATTACGGCAGTAATGCTTATAACCTGCTTTTCCTTAAGCTCCGGAGCCTTGCTGTAGCGGCAGGGGAAGCCGTAAAACTGAATATCAGCTTCGCAGCAGGTCATGCAAAATCTTCCGGGGACAAAGATATCCGGCTTGCTCTTCTTGGGCTTGAATACAACCCCTTTAAAATGGACCTTCTTATCAATATAAGCGTCAGGGTTTTCAAACGCATCCAGATACCATATGCCGTAGTCCTCATCCGTAATCTCTATAACAGGCGCGTTTATGTCATAGGGCAGCTCCTCTTTGATATCTCCGTTAACGCTGCCGTCTGTCATTTCAAAGACAACCTGTGCCCGCCTGTTGACTGCCCTTGCCTTCCTCTTATACCCGGCAAGATTCATGGTACTTTCGTCGCTCCGGTTGAAAATGATGAGGTCGGCATAGGTAAACTGCCTGGTCATCATCTGCTTCATATTTGACAGATATTGCTCAAACGTAGCTGCATTAACTATCGCAATGCCCTCTGCCAAAACCCAGTGCTCCGGCATAGCCTCCATAACCCTGTCCGGGTCCCAGGTTCCGTTATACTCGATAAGGATCCTCTCCGGCTTTACATATTCCTCGCACTTATCGAAATACTCCCGGGTTATCTCTTCCTCGTCCTCAACGTCCCTGGACTTTATATTATTCTTTAAGAGCAAGGCTTCATCCAGCTCTTCCTCGCCCTCTTCGCAGCGTATATATAATGAAACCTTTCCGTCCGCAAACTGTCCCTCATCTATGACCTCTTTGAGAAACCGGGTCTTTCCGCTCTCTAAAAAGCCAGTTATCAGATATACCAGAACCTCTTTCTTTTTTTTCAAAGCCAAAGCTCCTTTACTGCGTCTTCCTTAATTCCCGACCCGATAACACATATCCTGCCGGTCACCTCTGCTGCGCCCTCTCTTATCTCATATTCGCCGGGTGTCATGTCGAAATGCAGCCACCTGTCAGAAGCACTGTCGGCTACGTAGCCCTTTGCCCTTAGTACAACACCGTACTTTTCCGAATCCTCCAGCTTTGCAAGTATCGCCTTTATATCCTCCTCAGCGAACTTATGTGCCGTCTCAACGCCCCAGCTCTGGAAAACTTCGTCAGCATCGTGACCGTGATGGTGATGATGGTGGTGGTGCTCGTGTTCCTCCTCGTCATGATCGTGGTCATGGTCATGGTGGTGGTGTACATGCTCATCCTCGTCATGATCGTGGTCATGGTCATGGTGGTGGTGCTCGTGTTCCTCCTCGTCATGATCGTGGTCATGGTCATGATGATGGTGGTGATGATGCTCATGCTCCTCTTCATCAGGTTCAGCTTCAAGAGAGGCTATCATACTCTCAAGTGTCTCGCTCTTTTCGATCACACTGATAAGCTTATCTCCGCTGATGCTGTCCCAGGGAGTCGTTACGATCTCTGTCTCCTTATTATGCTCACGGAGCATGGCAATTACCTCATCCAGCTTCTTTTCGTCCAGCTTCTGAGTACGGCTTATAACTATTGTTCCTGCACTCTCGATCTGATTGTTATAGAACTCTCCAAAATTTTTCATATACATTTTGATCTTAGTTCCGTCCACCACAGTCACGAGAGCATTGATGACAAGCCCCACAGAATCGTCTATGCGCTGTACCGCCTTTGCCACGTCTGAGAGCTTGCCTACTCCGGAGGGCTCTATTATTATCCTGTCAGGGTGGTACTTATCAACCACTTCCGTAAGCGCCGCTCCGAAATCTCCAACGAGCGAGCAGCAGATACATCCACTGTTCATCTCTGTAATGTTAATTCCCGCATCCTTCAAAAAGCCGCCGTCTATACCGATCTCGCCGAACTCATTTTCGATCAGCACAACCTGCTTTCCCTTAAAGCACTCCGCTATGAGCTTTTTGATGAGCGTTGTCTTTCCTGCTCCTAAAAATCCTGAAATAATGTCAACCTTGGTCATGTTAAATCCTCCTTAATATCTCAATTCTTCTTCTATTCTTTCGATTATCTCCTCGCGCCCCTGTTTAGTCAGCGCCGAAAATGCGATAACTTCGATATCTTCGCTTCCGTATGCCTCCCTGACCGCGCCTAGCGCCTCTTTAAGCTGTGAGCGTTTGAGCTTGTCGGCCTTGGTTGCGATTATGACCGGTTTAAACCCGGCACCCGCCACCCATTCGTACATCATCCTGTCATCCGGAGTAGGAGGTCTGCGGATATCCACGAGCAAAAACACATTCTTAAGGGATTCCGATTTTTTCAGGTATCTTTCTATCATCGGACCCCACTGAGCCTTGAAGTCCACCTTAACCTTTGCATAGCCGTATCCCGGCAGATCCACGAAATAAAACTCATTATTGACATTATAAAAATTAATGGTCTGGGTTTTTCCGGGTGTGGACGAAGTACGCGCAAGCTTTTTTCTATTTAAAAGTGCATTGATGAGTGAAGATTTACCCACATTGCTCCGCCCCGCAAATGCTATCTCAGGGAGCGTATGCTTAGGAAATCCCCTGGTGGTAACTCCCACCACTGTCTCAAGCTCTGCGTTTTTTATTACCATTGCTTCCTCTTTTAAACTTCTTCGTAAGGGTGATATCAAAGATCTCACGTATATCCTTCATAAACCGGATATCCATTCCGCTCTTTATCTCCTCCGATATCTCCTCTACATCTCTTTTATTTTTCTCTGGAACCAGAACGGTCTTTATCCCCACAGCCTTTGCTGCAAGTATCTTTTCCTTGAGACCTCCTATAGGCAGCACCCTTCCGCGAAGCGTTATCTCTCCTGTCATAGCCACATCGGCTCTGGCAGGTATCTTTGTAATGGCGCTGGTCATTGCGGTCACCATCGTAACTCCGGCGGAGGGTCCATCCTTCGGCGTCGCCCCCTCCGGGATGTGAATATGAATATCATGCTCCTTAAAGAAAGAGGGCTTAAGTCCAAGCTCACTGCTGATGGAGCGGATATAGGTAAGACCCGCCCTTGCGGATTCCTGCATGACATCGCCTATCTGCCCGGTGACTGTCAGTTCTCCCTTGCCTGGCATTATGTTAACCTCTATCTCGAGCGTCACCCCGCCTACCGCAGTCCATGCCAGCCCACGCACTATACCTATCTGATTTCTTCCGGCTCTGTCCTCGGGAAGATACTTTTCCTTTCCCAGAAAGTCCGAAAGATTTTTCATGCTCACATTTATCTTTATATCCGGCTTTTCATATATCTGCTTTGCCGCCTTACGGCAGACCTGTCCGATCTTTCGCTCCAGGGAACGGACACCCGCCTCCCTTGTATAGAGGTTTATCATTCCCCTTAAGGCAGCGTCGGAAATCTTAAGATTGCCCCTCTTAATGCCGTTCTTCTCATACTGCTTCTTTATAAGATGCTCCTTTGCAATATGGAACTTCTCGTTCTCGGTATATCCCGACAGTTCGATTATCTCCATTCTGTCCAGAAGTGGCGCCGGTATCATGCTCTCCGAATTTGCCGTTGCGATGAAGAGCACATCCGACAGATCTATCGGGATCTCAAGATAGTGGTCCCTGAACTCCTTATTCTGCTCCGAATCCAGCACCTCCAGGAGGGCTGAGGAGGTTGAGCCGTTGTATTCGGGACTTACCTTATCGATCTCGTCTAAAAGTATAAGAGGATTCTTTGCCTTGGCATGCTCAAGTCCGGTGGCGATAACTCCGGGCATAGCGCCGATATAGGTCTTTCTGTGTCCCCTTATCTCCGCTTCATCCCTCACTCCTCCGAGGGATATGCGTATATATTTTCTCCCCATGGCTTCAGCCAGTGACCTTGCAATGGAAGTCTTTCCCGTTCCGGGTGGTCCTATAAGGCAGATTATGGGAGTCTGCCCCTTCTCGGTAAGGTTTCTTACAGCCAGAAACTCAAGTATCCTGTCCTTAACCTTTTCAAGCCCGTAATGGTCTCTCTCCAAAATCTCCTTTGCATTTTCAAGCGAATTATTTTCCTCGGAAGCATTGTCCCAGGGCATATTTAAAAGCGTCTCTATATGCGCTTGTTCTATGCCGCTCTCGGAGGATCCGGACGGGATATTTTTATACCTGTCTATCTCCTTGGCTATGGCGGTCTTAACCTCCTCGGTCGCGTTCAATTCCTCAAGGAGCTTCATATATTTGTCAGCCTCGGTCTCCGGGGTGTCCTCTCCGAGCTCCGACCTTATCAGTCTCAGCTGTTCCTCTAAAACATACTTCCTCTGATTCTCGTCCACCTTCTCTTCCAGCTTTTCCGCCAGCTCTCCCCGAAGCTTCATTACCCTGCACTCGTTATCGAGGACTCCCGTAAGGTACATATAGCGTTCCATGATATTTTCAATCTGGAGCACCATAAGCTTATTTTCAAAATCCAGCGGAAGATTCGCCGCGACAAAGTCAACGAGCTCCACTATTGTCGCATTGCTCTTCATCCTGTTAACAAAGGATTTGCTCACTCGGGGATTTAGAGTAAGAAATTCCTGTACAGCTCCTGCAAGGCTCCTGCACATAGCCTCATTCTCTTCGGGTGTAAAGGTTCCGATCTCCTTTTCCGTAAGCGAGGAAGCCTCGACGCTGAAGCTGTCCTTCTTTTCCTTGATATCATTTATCTTAGCCCTTGTAAGCCCCTCGAAAAGCGCCCTGGCTTTTCCATCTCCGAGCTTTATTACCTGCCTGACTCTGGCTATCATGCCTATCTCATAGACATTCTTGCTTACTACACCGTTTTCCTCGTTTCGCTCCTCCTCATCCTTCTCTATCATAAGGAGTATCGTATTTCCCGTATCTACGGCAGACATGACCGCTGAGACTGAAATATCTCCCTCCAGCTCGCTGAATACCATCTCGCCGGGAAGGACAACTATTTTTTGTAGAAGAGCAGCGGCAGTATGGTTTGAAGTCCTCTTTCCTGCCCGCCCCGCAGTCTTTCTTGCGGGAGCCTTTTTTGCCGCAGTCTTTTTTTCAGCGTCTTTTTCAACGTTTTTCTTAGAAATATTTTTTTTCGAAGTTGTTTTCTTTTCCATATCTGATACAAACGGCGGTAATGCCAAAGCACACCGCCATAATAATAAGTTATTGTATTCTTAACGTCAGATAAACCTGTCGTTTACTATAAGGTTTCAGGTGGCTTCCTTCTTTTCAAGCTCATAGTGAACCACGAGCGGCTCTCCCGCTCCTTCAACCGAAGCTTTTGTAACGATGACCTCGTTTATGGTATCGTCCGAGGGTACGTCATACATTACATTCATCATCACCGATTCCATGATAGAGCGAAGACCTCTTGCACCTGTTTTCCTTTTAATAGCCTTATCCGCAATAGCATCTATGGCATCCGGCTCAAAGGAAAGCTTCACATCGTCATAATCCAAAAGCTTTATATACTGCTTTGTAATGGCATTTCTGGGTTCGGTAAGTATCCTTACCAGGGCATCCCTGTCGAGATTGTCCAAAGCCACAAGCACCGGAAGACGACCTACAAGCTCTGGAATAAGACCGAATTTATTCAGATCCTCCGGAAGCACATTGTGGAACGCCGCGCCGATATCCTCCTGGGTGTGCTTTCCAACGTCCACATTAAAGCCGATGGATTTCTTGTCCAGCCTTGTCTGTATTATCTTATCGAGTCCTTCGAAAGCCCCTCCGCAGATAAACAGGATATTCGTTGTATCGATCTGTATAAGCTCCTGGTGGGGATGCTTCCTTCCTCCCTGGGGAGGCACCGAAGCAAGGGTTCCCTCAAGTATCTTAAGAAGAGCCTGCTGAACACCTTCTCCGGAAACATCTCTGGTTATAGAGACGTTCTCACCCTTTCGGGTTATCTTGTCGATCTCGTCAATGTATATGATACCGACCTGTGCCCGCTCTATATCGTAATCAGCTGCCTGAATTAGCTTTAGGAGAATATTCTCCACATCCTCGCCCACGTAGCCCGCCTCGGTCAGCGAGGTCGCGTCTGCTATGGCAAAGGGCACATTGATTATCTTAGCCAGTGTCTGTGCCAGAAGAGTCTTTCCTGAACCCGTGGGACCCAGCATAAGGATGTTGCTCTTCTGGAGCTCCACATCGGAATCATCCGCCGTGGTGATCCTCTTATAGTGGTTGTAAACCGCCACTGAGAGCACCTTTTTGGCTTCATCCTGTCCGATGATGTAATCATTCAGGAAATCATTTATCTCCCTCGGTTTCAAAAGATTGATATTGAGTCCTTCGTTAGGTGCAGCTACTTCTTCTTCGGCATCCTCTTCGATTATATCTGCACATATCGCTATACACTCATTACAGATGTAAGCTCCGTTGGGTCCTGCAATTAGCTTTTGAACCTGATCCTGGGCCTTTCCGCAAAACGAACATCTAATTCGGGTATCGGTAATCTTAGCCATTATTTATTCCTTGTCCTTGTTTTCCTCATCTGATGAGCTTCGACTTACTATAACCTTGTCTACGATCCCATACTCTTTTGCTTCTTCGGCGCTCATCCAGTTATCCCTGTCGGTATCCTTAGCGATCACCTCAATGGGCTGACCCGTATTCTGTGCAAGTATCCTGTTCAGCTTTTCCTTGGTCTTTAAAATATGCTCAGCAGCTATCTGTATCTCGGTAGCCTGACCCTGAGTTCCGCCCGAAGGCTGGTGTATCATTATCTCAGCATTGGGAAGGGCAAGCCTCTTACCCTTTGTTCCGCCGGAGAGCAGAAAAGCTCCCATGGAAGCAGCCATACCTATACAGATGGTAGAGACATCGCACTTAATATAATTCATAGTATCGTATATTGCCATTCCCGCGGTAACAGAACCTCCGGGGCTGTCTATATAAAAATGGATATCCTTTTCCGTATCCTCCGCCTCAAGGAAGAGCATCTGTGCAACTACAAGACCTGCTGTCTGGTCATTTACCTCGTCTCCCAGGAAAACTATCCTCTCCTTTAAAAGCCTGGAGTATATGTCATATGCCCGCTCTCCTCTGTTAGTGGTTTCTATGACTGTAGGGACTAACATCTTATTATTCCTCCTCTGTCTCAGCCTTCTTCCTGGCTGCTCTCTTCTTCTTCGGCTTCTCCTCTGCCTCCTCGTCCGCATCTACTCCGGGCTCGTCAGCCTTCTTTGCCTTTGACGACGTCTTCTTTGCGGCAGTCTCCTTGGCATTGTCCACAAGGAAATCTGCAGCCTTACGTATCGAGATATCCTTTACCATGGTCTCCCTGTCTTTGTCCGTCATCATATCCTTTAGCTTGTCAGGCTCCATCCTGTAGCGCCCTGCAGTATCCTTGATCTCCTGATCGATCTCCTCATCGGTGACCTCAATATTCTCAGACTTGGCAACCGCCTCAAGCACGAGTCTGGTCTGGATATTGCTCTTTGCGTTATCCTTCATCTGGTCTATCATGGTATTATAGTTCATTCCTGTATATTTCATATACTGCTCAAAGGAAAGTCCCTGACTCTGCAGATTCATCGCGTAGTTTTCTACCATCTGCTCTGCCTGAGCCTCTACCATGGCATCCGGAATATCCATGTTCGAATCATCTATGAGCGCTTTAAGGAGCTCGTCCTCCTTCTTTGCCTTTGCATCGGCATCCTTATTCTTCTGAAGCCTCTCCCTTATACTGTCCTTATATTCCTTTAAGGTTGAAAATTCGGAGACATCCGAAGCAAACTCATCATCCGCCTCAGGCAGCACTTTTTCCTTGATCTCCTTGATATGCACCTTAAAAAGCGCCGGCTTTCCGGCAAGTGACTTCTCATGGTAGTCCTCAGGGAAGGATACGTTCACCTCAACGTCCTCATCCTTGTTCTTTCCGATAAGCTGCTCTTCAAAATCTCCGATAAAGGAATGTGAGCCTATCTCAAGATCATGGTTTTCTCCCTTGCCGCCGTCAAAAGCTTCACCGTCGATAAAGCCTTCAAAGTCTATAGTGGCAATGTCCTTGTCCTGTATTGCCCTTCCTTCAACGACGTTTATACGGGAATTTTTGTCTCTCTCCCTATCCACCTCCGCATCGACCTCTTCATCGGTAACGGTGGTATCTATCTTCGTAACCTTTATTCCCTTGTATTTTCCGAGCTCTACTTCAGGCTTAAGAGCAACCTCGACGGTAAATATAAAGGGCTTGCCCGCCTCCAGCTGTACTACCTCTCCTCTGGGATGGGAAACTACTTCGATATCCTTATTCTCGTTTATCTCCCTTAAGTAGGCATCGTTCATAAGCTCCCTCGACGCTTCATCGTAGAAGACTTCCTTTCCGTACATCTTCTCGATGAGATTCCTCGGTGCCTTTCCCTTTCTGAAGCCCGGTACCGTAATCTTGCCCCTGTTCTTCAGATACGCATTGTTAATAGCCTTTTCAAGCTCATCAGCACCGGCCTCTATCGTGAGTATAGCCATATTGTGCTCTAATTTTTCAACCTTCAAGCTCATCTTTAGTTCTCTTTTTCCTCCAAATCATCTTATACGTGCTTTGCATTACTGAACACACACTTCGATAGTATATCACAAGAATATTCAAATATCCAGTAGCATATTTATGTTTCAAACAGGCTCAAGTCTGTTATAATATTTTATAATGAAGCTATGGAGGTGCAATATGAAAAAAGTTGCTGTATTTTTAGCTGACGGCTTTGAAGAGATCGAAGGGCTTACACCCGTGGATCTTTGCCGCAGAGCCGGGATCGAGGTTACTACTGTTTCCATCAGGTCAGACAAAAACATAATGAGCTCCCACGGTATCCCCATGACAGCCGACAAGCTCTTCGAGGAGGTAGACTACGACGAAATGGACATGCTCCTGCTTCCCGGCGGCGGAGAGGGCACGAAAAATCTCGAAAGCTGCGACAAGCTGAATAAGCTCTTAAAGGAGGCTGACGAAAAAGGAAAATTCCTTGCCGCCATCTGTGCGGGTCCCAGAGTCCTCGGAAAGCTGGGTCTCTTAAACGGTCATAAGGCTACGTGCTTCCCCGGCAACGAGGAATTTCTTAAAGGTGCCGAATGTGTTCCTGATAAGGCTGTCCGGGACGGTCGTTTTATAACCGGAAAGGGCATGGGTGCTTCCATCGATTTCGGTCTCGAGGTAGTCAAAGCCCTTGCAGGCGAGGAGATCGCAAAGGAAGTGAGCCAAAAGATACAGTTCACGTAAATTTATAGAGGGGAAAGCTGTTTCAGCCTTCCCCTCCTGTTTTCATCGCTTTGCAAAGATAAACATTCTTATAATGAAAGTCTCCGGTCACATCCCTTCCAAACCATGCCGGCGCCTTGAACTTAAGAGCCTCGTCCTCTGACCCGAACTCCACCTCGGCAAGCTTTAAGGGAGCTGTTTCCCCTTCGAAGATATCCAGCTCTATCTTTAACCCGTTTTCAAGAGGGATGATGTATCTCTTCTTATGAAGGACAATCCCGTCGCACTTTTCTTTAAGATGCTCATACGATGCTTTATTAAGCGGCAGATTGTATTCCGTATGCACCATATCGGTATTCCCGTCAGTCCCTCTGGCTCCCTTATAGGTAAGGTAGTAAGTGTCATTTTCCTTTCTGACCCTTACCGTCGGGGATGAGCTTAAGTATGCCTGCTCGATGTCAAGACATTCAAGCTCTGAAAGCTCATACGGTATCTCTTCTATCAGCCACTTTCTTTCAATCTCCAGGTTGCTCATTTACTCCTTGGTAAAATCGTCCTTGCCGACTCCGCAAAGAGGACATACAAAATCTGCGGGAAGGTCTTCCCACTTTGTTCCGGGAGCAATGCCGTTATCGGGATCACCCTTCTCTTCGTCGTAGACATATCCGCAGACATTACATACATACTTCATATTGATCTTCTCCTTTCTTTTTGCGTGTTTTTACACAAGTGCGCCGGGCGGGACTTGAACCCGCACGCCATAGGACACAGGAACCTAAATCCTGCTCGTCTGCCAGTTCCGACACCGGCGCAGGTCAGGATCTGTTGCACATTTATGAACAGCTCCTTAATTTTTATACATCTCCTTATTGCAAAAAACCAACGGCCACCGACCGTTGGCTTAAGTGAGACACGAGGGAATCGAACCCTCGACAACTTGATTAAAAGTCAAGTGCTCTACCGACTGAGCTAGTGTCTCATGATTTCATATTGGGCTAAGAGCAGGGCTAGCTGGATTCGAACCAGCGCGTGCAGCAGTCAAAGTGCTGTGCCTTACCGCTTGGCGATAGCCCTGTAGACCCGGGGAGCAAAGCCCCAACAAGGCTTCAGGGTGGATAGAGGGACTCGAACCCTCGGTCTCCAGAACCACAATCTGG
>JAGBNT010000034.1 GCA_017634255.1 Lachnospiraceae bacterium | reverse complement strand
TATATAAGTGATAGCGCCTATGGTCTCCGGCGCGAGGACCAGCCTGTACGAATAGCGGCGCTTTTTCATGGACGCGATATATTTCGCCAGCTCCGTTATAAGCGCAGGTCCCGAACACTCGTTGTTGGCCATCGAGGGATGACAGGTGTAGCTCGAGAACATGATCTCATCCTCTGTTTCCCCTGGAAAGAGAATTTCCCCATACGTAAGACTTCCTGGCTCGAGGACAGAATCAATATATACGTGATAGGTGCCCTCCTCCAGAGAAACATAGTCGTTGTACGCAATGCAGAAGCCCCATCTCTCCTTATAGTAGCTTGAGGCATAGGGAATGAGCTCCGGCTGCTCCTTTAAGGTCGTAAGGTGTTCTTTCAGCTCCTCCAGCGATACATCCATATCCACCGGAACAGAATAGTGCAGTATATTGAGATTGTTCTCCTTAAAGCTGCATATCTTTTTGCCTGAAGGCGTAAGGATATAAGCGTCATTAATATTCCATTCCTTCGGAACCGTCCAATCCAGGACCTTCGTCCCACTGGGAACCTCATACATATTGATCTTAATATCCCTAAGCTCCTCCTGGATCAGCTTAAAGGTCTCCCGGACTCCGTTTCCTGTAATGCTGCGGCAAATCGGAAACATTCTTTCGCAAAGCCCGTACATGTGTTTTCCCTCGTTCAAAACAATATCCGCCTTTCGTTTTTATAACTTTTTTTCGTATTTACACAAAGATTTTTTATTAATATAATTTACACTGTTAATACTATTCTTGCAAATTAAGAGGTGTTTTATGAGCATTATCGCAGGCTATATGGTACCGCACCCGCCGATGGCGGTTCCCGAGGTGGGCGGCAGAGATATTGATATCATTCCCGGAACCATGAGATCTTATGACGAGGTGGCAAAAGACATCGCTGCTTTGAAGCCGGATACGATGCTCCTGTCCTCTCCGCACCAGATACTATACGGAGATTATTTCCATATTTCTCCCGGGCACGCGGCAGTAGGCGATTTTTCCAGGTTCGGCGCGGGCAATGTGGAGATCTGTGTGGATTACGATGAGGAGCTGGTTAAAAGGATCACTTCTCTTTGTGACAAAACCGGATTTCCCGCCGGGACAATGGGCGAGCGCTCACCCGTCCTAGATCACGGGACGATGGTTCCGCTCTATTTCGTAAATAAATATTACACAAATTACAAGCTCGTCCGCATCGGTCTTTCCGGCCTGTCCCCGGACGCCCACTATTCCTTCGGGCGTATCATAGCCCAGGCTGTGAATCAGCTTGGAAGAAAGGCCGTCTTCATCGCCAGCGGAGATCTGTCCCACTGCCAGAAGGAGACCGGCCCCTACGGCTTCAGCCCGGAGGGCCCCGTCTACGACGAAAAGCTCATGGAGGTAATGGGCAGAGGCGCCTTCGAGGAGCTTCTGACCTTCGACGAGGAGCTTCTGGAAAAGAGCCAGGAATGCGGTCACCGCTCATTTATAATCATGGCCGGCGCTTTCCATGACGTAAAGCACGACCAGAAAACACTTTCACACGAGAGCATTACCGGTGTAGGCTACGGCTTCGGAATATACCACAGTCTCAATGACGGTCAGGAGGAACCCATGCACAATAACCACACCATACCCCGTTCAAAGGACCCTTACGTGGCCCTGGCGCAATATACCATAGAAACCTGTATATCCAACGGAACTATACCTGACGTTCCGGAGGACACACCTGAAGAGCTATTAAACCGACGTGCCGGTGCCTTTGTATCTATTCATGAAAACGGCCTGCTGCGGGGCTGTATCGGGACTATAAGCGCCACCCGGGCGAATCTCGCCTCGGAAATAATCCACAATGCCATCAGCGCCTCTACTGAGGACCCCAGATTTAAGCCGATCACTGTGGACGAGCTGCCGGATCTCGAGATAAATGTGGATGTTTTAGGCGACGCAGAGGACATTTCCTCCCCGGCGGAGCTCGATGTCAAGCGATACGGCGTCATCGTACAAAACGGGATGCGCCGCGGCCTCCTGCTCCCTGACCTCGACGGAGTCGATACCGTGGACGAGCAGATCGCCATAGCCTGTCAGAAAGCAGGAATATCTCCGGACGAACCCATAACCCTCAAGCGCTTTGAGGTGGTAAGGCACATATGAGAGAAAGCGGTGAGGCAAAAAAGTGCAAGGTCTGTATGAATGCCTGCTCTCTCTTGGAGGGACAGACCGGAGCATGCGGCGTCCGGACAATGCGTAACGGGGTCATTTCCCCCGACAATTACGGCTATATAACAGCCCTTGCGCTCGATCCCATCGAAAAAAAGCCGATAAAAAATTTTCACCCGGGCAGTTATATCCTTTCGATAGGAAGCTACGGCTGCAATCTGCGCTGTCCCTTCTGTCAAAATCACGATATCTCGCAGGCCCACTCCGCAGAAGAGACCTACGCACGAAGGACAACTCCTGAGGAGCTTTGCGAGATCGTCAGAAATGAAAAGGATTCCATCGGGCTTGCATATACATATAATGAGCCCCTGATATGCTATGAGTTTGTACGCGACTGCGCGAAGCTGATCCACGATATCGGCAAGCACAATGTACTGGTCAGCAATGGAGAGGCGTCAGCGGAGGTCTTAAGCGAGATTCTTCCCTATATGGATGCCATGAATATAGACCTTAAGGGCTTTCGTGACGAGATATATAAAGCCTACGGCGGAGACCTCGGCCTCGTAATGGGCTTTATAGAGGCAGCCGCCCGCTCATGCCATGTGGAGATCACCTCGCTTATCGTTCCCGGCATGAACGATTCCGAGGAGGATATGGAGGCGGAAGCGAAGTGGATCGCCTCGATCGACGCGGATATCCCCCTGCATATAACCCGCTATTTTCCCCAGTATAAAATGCGGGACAGAGCGCCTACCTCTGTCCCGCTTATGAAAAAGCTTGCTGAAATTGCCTCAAAATATCTTAACCACGTCTACCTTGGCAACGTCTGATAAAAGGCTTTAACTTTAATCAGCGTTTCCCTGATATATCAGACCACTCGTCTTACAGCCAGTATCTCTCTGTAGGTTGCGGGAGTTACTTTGATGCCCGTGGCCGGTGTGCTGGCGTGGACTATCATTCCGTTGCCTATATAAATTCCCACATGCCCTGCATAGCACATAATGTCCCCGGGCTGAGCCTCCGAATAGGACACGCCCCTTCCGCAGGACTGTTGCTCCCATGAGGTTCTGGGTATGCTGTATCCGAAATGCTTATATACAGAGAAGGTAAAGCCGGAGCAATCACAGCCGTCCGTAAGTGAAGTACCTCCGGAGACATAGGGATTCCCGATGAACTGCTGGGCATAGGACGCAACCTCACTTCCTGTGCCGCCTCCGCCTGAGCTTCCGGAGCTCTCTTCCTCTCCTTCGCTTTCTCCGGCCTCCTGTTCGGCCTCTTCGCTCTGCTGCTCCTGACTCTGTTGTTCCTGTTTCTTCTTCTCTTCCTCGGCTTTCTTCTTTGCAGCCTCCTCCTCAGCCTTCTTACGTGCTTCTTCTTCGGCCTTCTTCTTAGCGGCCTCCTCCTGTTCTATTTTTCTTATCTCGGCATTCTGCTCGTTTATCTTCTTCTTATACTCGGAGGCCTTGTTCCTGGCAGAGCTCAATATCCCTTCGAAATTCTCTATCTTGCCGCGCTGCTCATCTATGATCTTTTCCAGCTCCTTCTGCTGTTCCTCATAGGTATCTCTTTCCTCGTCCAGTTCATCCAGGTCCGTCTGAAGGGCGAGCTCGCGCTCATATACCTCATCCTTGGCCTCACGGTATTCCTCCAAAAGCTTTTTATCAAATTCGTAAAGCTGGCTGGTATATTTCTGCTTGTTTAAAAATTCCGCCATATCCTTGGACTCTAAAAAGATCTTCAGATAGGTCTGGGAGCTGTCTCCGTTTTCATATATGTAACGGATCCTCTGACACATATCGTCATATAGTCCGTCTTCCTTTTCCTTGGCAGCCTCGTAGTCCTTTTTGGCCTGCTCTATCTCAACCGCCTTCGCATCCATTTCCCCTTCGATAATTTGTATCGCGGAAATGATCGAGGTAAGCTGCTCCTCCGTCTGGGCCATCTCTGCCTGAGCCGTCTCCACATCCTCCTCGGCCGCATTTACCTCTGACTGAGCCTCCTTCAGGGCCTCCTCGGACTTAGCCTTTTCCCTGTTGATCTCCGTTTTCGACTTGGCCGCATACGCAGAGACCGTCATCGAAGCAGTAAGTATAAATATTAATGCCGAACAAATAAATCTCTTCAAGCTCTCACTCTCCGGTTTAAAGGTCGCAATTCCCTACCGTACGGGGATAAGGTATAACATCCCTGATATTTTCCATTCCGGTGATATACATCACCGCTCTTTCAAAGCCAAGGCCAAAGCCCGCATGACGGGTCGTCCCGAATTTACGAAGGTCCATATAGAAGTCATACTCCTCCTCGTTCATGCCGAGCTCTTTTATCCGGGTCATCAGCTTATCGTAGTCTCCCTCTCTTTCAGAGCCTCCGATTATCTCGCCTATGCCCGGCACGAGGCAGTCCATAGCCGCAACTGTCTTCCCGTCGGGATTTTGCTTCATGTAAAAGGCCTTGATCTCCTTGGGATAATCCGTTACAAACAGAGGCTTTTTGAAGAGCTGCTCCGTAAGATACCGCTCGTGCTCGGTCTGCAGATCCACTCCCCAGGAAACCTTATACTCAAAATTATCGTTATTTTTCTCTAAAAGCTCTATAGCTTCCGTGTAGGTCACATGGCCAAAATCAGAGCTTATAACGTGCTCAAGTCTCTCCAGCAGACCCTTATCCATAAACTGGTTAAAGAAGTTCATCTCCTCGGGCGCGTTGTCCAGTACATACTTGATTATGTATTTCAGCATGTCCTCTGCCAGCTTCATATCGTCCTTAAGATCCGCAAAGGCTATTTCCGGCTCTATCATCCAGAACTCAGCCGCATGTCTGGTAGTATTGGAATTTTCAGCCCTGAAAGTGGGGCCGAAGGTATAAATATTCTTAAACGCCTGGGCATAGGTCTCTCCATAAAGCTGTCCCGAGACTGTAAGGTTGGTCTGCTTTCCAAAGAAATCCTTGGTATAATCTACCTTTCCGTTTTCGTCCCTCGGGGGATTCTCAGGATCCATGGAGCTCACCCTGAACATTTCTCCCGCGCCCTCTGCGTCGGAGGCCGTAATTATAGGAGTATGTACATAGATAAAATTCCTCTCCTGGAAAAATTTATGTATCGCATAGGCCAGGAGGGAGCGCACCCTAAATACCGCCTGAAAGGTGTTCGTCCTGGGCCTCAAATGGCTCTTTGTTCTTAGATACTCAAGGGTATGGCGCTTTTTCTGCAAAGGATAATCCGGTGTCGAATCTCCCTCCAGCTCCACGCTGTCCGCCTGAATCTCAAAGGGCTGCTTTGCATCGGGAGTCGCAACGAGCTTTCCGTGGGCGATCACCGCGGCTCCGACATTGAGCTTTGCCAGCTCCTGAAAATTCTTAAGAGAGTCTCCGTACACTATCTGCAGCGGCGAAAAAAATGTTCCGTCGCTTATGACCATAAAGCCGAAGGTCTTGGAATCCCTGTTAGAACGTATCCAGCCGCCTACGGTGATCTCCTTGTCGACATATTTATCTGTATTTCTGAACAGCTCTCTGATCTCTGTTAATTCCATAATACTACTACTCCTCCATACTATATTTATACGATCGCTCTCCTGTTTTTTCAGGGGTGATCACCAGATAACCTCTTCAGGATTGGTTATGGTCGCGTTGTTGAAAAGCATCTCCTCTACCTTTCTGGTGAGGACTGCTTCCTTAAAGGTATCCACTCCCTGCTGCTCTTCAACGGCGCTCTTAAACTCCTCGGCTGAGGAATAGCCGTATTCCTGGGCATAGTTCTCATACTGCTCGCTTAAGTCCGCATCGCTGACCTCTATCTTTTCAGCCTGTGCAAGGGCGCGTACCAGAAGCTTCTGCCTTGCAACGCTCTCGGAATAAACCTTTATCTGCTCATTGTATTGCTCCTCGGTAAGACCCTGGGAAGAAAGATAGGTCTTGATATCCATGCCATAGGCCTGCATCATGGATTCAAAGCTGCTCTTCTCGGCCTCTATGACCTCATTTAAAATACCTGCGGGGATATCGTTACCCGAAACGATCTCCGAGGATGCATCTACCATATTTAAAAGCTGGGAATAGGCAGCATTTCTTGAGGCATCTATTGCAGCCTTTTCAAGGGAATCCTTTATATACGCCTTGAATTCATCCACCGTTTTCACGTCAGGATTGATCTTCTGAGCAAGCTCATCGGTGAGCTCGGGAAGCTTTTCCTCTTTTATGGAATTGACCTTAACGGTAAAGACTACATCCTGGCCGGCGAGCTCCTGCGCCCCGTAGTTCTCAGGGAAGGTGAGGTTTAGATCCCTTGTTTCTCCGAGCTTCGCTCCGATAAGCCCTTCCTCAAAGCCCTCGATAAAGGTTCCGGAGCCTATCGCCAGATCATAGCCCTGTGCGGTTCCTCCGTCAAAGGCTACTCCGTCCTTCTTGCCTTCGTAATCTATATTGACTATATCCCCGTCTTTAACCGCCCTGTTGGTAACCTCTATCTGCTCTGCCTCCGAAGAAAGGGCAGTCTCTATCTGGGCATCGATGTCCTCCTGGGTCACCTTTGCGGAATTGACGGATATCTCCAGTCCCTTGTACTGACCAAGCCTTACCAGCTTGCCAAGGTCTGCCGTATCCATGGTCACATTCTCACTTTGAGCGGCAGCCTCCGCATTTCCTGAGGTACTCGCAGCGCCTCCGGCCCCGCCGCATCCCGTCAACGACAATATAAGCGCCGCAGTTACTAAATAAGCCAGTCTTTTTTTCATAATTCTCCTCCTGTATCCGAATATATATGGACACCTTACCTGTTATAGAGCCCTTACAGGGGCTTTGCACCTGCCTTCTTCTGCAGATTCTCTTTGAATTCCTTAAATTTTGACTTCTTCTTGGGTTCGGTGGGCTGAATGCTGCCGCGGATACCCTTTACTTCAACTATATAGAGTCCGCTGACTCCCGCCTTGACCTCCTTCTTTACAGGAACTAGGTCAAATATTTTCTCATCGCAGATAAAACTCATTATCTGCGGGCCAACCTTTCCCTTGACGATAGGCACCTTGGAACCCCTCATAAGCCTCGGGGTCTTTTCCAGCACGACCGCGGGCAGTCCGGCATCCTTAAGCTTCATCCTCTTTTTATCGATAACCAGCATGGATACCATCTGCTTTGCGGCATCGATTGCCTCCTGCTGTTCGGCCTGCTTCTTCTGTACCCTGCGTCCGAGAAAATACAGAACAACCAGCACTATTATCAGCACCACAAGAATTGACAATAAAACTATAGTAACGGGTCTCACAATTTAACCTCCAACTCATTTTGACGGGCATACAGCCCGTTAGTCGCCAAAGTGCACACTTCGCGCATACGTCCCCTGACTCATTATCTTTACAAAAAACACGTTGATTTTATCACGTGTTATCTTTCAAAGCAACGAAAAATAAGGATATTTCCTGCCAACCTACTGATTTCCTGCGGAACGTATATTGATATTAATGCTGCAATTCGCCAAAAACTCGTGGTTGACGCTCAGCTCGTAGCCTATCCCTATATTTATAGCGTCCTCGCCCTTCGTAAGCTTATATTTTGTCGTATTTATCCCGACAAGCATATTCCCGTAGGGCGTTTTGTAATCGGAGCTGGTCTTTTTCCCGGGGTAGAAATACAGATACATCTCCATTGCCCCGCTTCTGGATACCTCAGCGTGGTCATCCCCGAATTTTACGGTGTTTCTGGTGATGCCCACCGATTCTACCACCTCTTCAAATCTTACTATACTGTGGTCACCCTTTTTTAAATATTTACCGGTCGTAACGACCTCTATGGAATCTGCGTCCTGTGAATCAATATCGAGACCGGACACGGTCACTATTACATCTTTAGTCATCAATACCTCTCTATATCTATTTTTTTTGCTCCGAGAATGCCCATCGGAAGTATGGAATTGGCAAAGCGTCTGAATTTTTCCGCCTCGTCGCTGACATAAAACGTAAAGGCATTTTCGCTTATGTGGATGGGCTCCTCGTTTAAGAGCCCCTTTTCCTTAAGCATTCTTCTACATTCTACGGCTGTTTCATAGGCGGGATTTACAAGAGTTATATCCTCTCCGACTACCCTTTGAATAGTGCGTTTTATGAGAGGATAATGGGTGCAGCCCAATATCAGCGTATCTATCCCTGTGTCCACCAGCTCTATCAGATAGCGCCTCGTGATCTCCTCGGTTACCGGATCCTCCCACAGCCCTTCCTCTACCAGAGGGCAGAAAAGGGGACAGGACTTTCCAATGACCTCTATGGAAGAGTCTATACTCCTGATATATTCCGAATACATTTCGGAGCTTATAGTCGCCTCCGTTCCAATCACACCGATCCTTTTGACACCGGTCACCGCTATTGCCGTATGGGCGCCGGGCTTGACGACTCCTATTATCGGAATATCGATCTCTTTTTCGATCGTATCCAGGGCCATTGCACTTGCCGTATTACAGGCCACCACTATGGCCTTGACATTTTGCTCCATCAAAAAGCGGACAATCTGCTCCGAATATTTTGTTACAGTCTCCTTGGATTTGCTTCCGTAGGGGACCCTCGCCGTGTCCCCGAAATAGATCAGCCTCTCTCTTGGAAGCTCATTGATAAGCTCTCTGAAGACCGTAAGCCCGCCGACTCCCGAATCGAAGACTCCTATCGGCTTATTTTTATCGTTTTTTTTATTATTTTCGCTCGACATGCTCATTTATACTGTGTAAATATACCACCAGCTCCTGATGGTCTATATGCATTTTAATTATCTCTACCGCCCTGTTATTGTCTCCATTCGAAAAGGCTTCACAGATCATTTCGTGTTCCATGGCCGACTGCCCGATGCTGTCACAATACTTTGCGTAGAGATAGGTATATCTGAAAAGCTGTTCCTTAAGGCCCGAGAGTATCCCGGCTATTTTTTCATTTCCCGCTATATTTGTAATGCAGGTATGAAATTCATGATCGACCCTTGCTATTACTACCGGATCGTTTGAAGCGACCGCCTTTCTGTATTTCTCGTTGCGGGTCTTAAGCTCCTCGATCTGCTCCCGGCTGATCCTGGAGCAGGCCGCGTTGACCGAAAAGGTTTCAAGAGTACGTCTCACCTCGAGCATATCCTCAAGCTGCCTCGGAGAAACAGATGCAACATGAGCTCCCCGTCTGGGAAGGATGACGGCAAGCCCCTCTTTTTCAAGCATTCTTATAGCTTCTCTCACAGGGGTCCTGCTGACTCCGAGCTGTTCCGACAAGCCAATCTCCATAAGCCGGGTACCGGGTGCCAGCTCGCCCTGCATTATTTTTGTCCTCAGCTGCTCAAAAACCACATCTCTTAACGGAAGAAAACTGATATCCTGATCTTCCAACTTTTCAGATTTCACGATGATCCTCCCTGGAAGCAATAAAGGTCACGGTCCGTCGGTCTCCCAGACCCCTAGACCGTGACATTACAGGTACATGTAGATATTACCGTCATTTCTTTATACTGCGCCTTCAGAGCCGAAAAAGCCCTGTCTGCCGTATCCTGCTGCTTAAAAAGGCCGAATACCGTCGGGCCGCTTCCGCTCATCATGCTAAAATATGCCCCGTGCTCTATAAGGCTTCTCTTGATCTCATCTATCTCGGGAACCATTGGCAGGGTCACACTCTCCAAAACGTTTGCCAGCTTCCTTTCATCAAAGCTGCCGCTGCTGTTGATCTCCTTTACGAGCTCGTCAGTCTGGGGGTGAAGATTTACCCTTTCATCCCGGTAAGACTTATATACCTCGACGGTAGAAACTGACTTCGGCGGTTTTACCAGTATGACCGGCAAGACTTCCAGATTCCTAAGACGGGTCAGCTTCTCGCCTATGCCCTCCGAAAGCATGGTCCCGCCGTATATGCAGTACGGTATATCAGCTCCCAGCCTTACTCCCCTTTCAGCCAGCTCTTCATCTGTAAGGGCGAGCTCAAAAAGTTCGTTTACAGCCTTTAATACGGCTGCCGCATCTGCGCTGCCTCCGGCAAGTCCCGCTGCCACAGGGATATTTTTTTGAATCCTGATATCGACCCCGTCCCCTATGCCGAATTCCTTCAGTAAGAGCTCCGCTGCCCTGTAGGCCAGATTGCTCTTATCGTCGCTCACGGCCCCGCTGTCTGTGAAAGTCGTTATACGCCCTGACTCATTTACGCTTACCTCAATTTTATCGGCCAGCTTGAGCGTCTGCATAACCATCCTCAAAAGGTGGTAGCCATCCTCCCTTTCTCCCACAATGTCCAGAGAAAGGTTTATCTTCGCATGGGCCATAAGCTCTGTTTTTCGGTCTTTATCCATAGAAATTAGAAAACCACCTTTGTTCCCTGTCTTTCAAATCTGAAACGCACCTCGGAGAGTCCTGCCTTTCTCATGGCCTCCCTTAAGCGCACCTTTTCCTCGGTATAAAACATCAAAAAACCGCCGCCGCCGGCGCCTATGAGCTTCCCGCCCATCGCACCGTTGCGCCTGGCGTAATCATACCATTCGTTTATCCTGTCGTTGGACATATTGGCTGAACGCTTTTTCTTCTTCTCCCAGTGGACGTTCATTATGTCGGCGAACCTGTGCAGGTCACCCTTTTCAAGAGCCTCCTTACTGTCATAGCCCATTTGCTTGACGTCGTCAAGATTCTTCGTCATATCGCTGTCGTTGGCAGAGGTCTTTTTATCCTGCTCCTCCAGTATAGACGAAGCAGAGCGTTCAAAACCCGTGAAAAAGAGGACCAGCCCGTCCTCCAGGTTATAAAAGATCTCGTTTGAGATATTGAGCGGCTCTACCCATACATAGCCGTCCTTTTTAAACGTCATACAGGTTATCCCGCCATAGGCCGCAATATACTGGTCCTGTTTTCCGATATGCTCTCCGAGCCTGTGCATCTCCAGCTCGCAGGCTTCCTCCGCAAGCGTCCTCGTGCTTACTATATCGCCCTTATATTCATGCAGGGCCTTGAGCAACGCCGTGGTAAAGCTGCTGGAGGAGCCCAGCCCCGTCCCCGCGGGAATGTCGGCAAGCGACTGTATCTCGAGCGGATCGTCACTAAGCTCCAGCATAGCGAAAGCCTCCCTGAAAATGGGGTGCTTTATTTCGGATGCGTGCTTACAATGCTCTATTTTGGAGTATTTGATAAGGATCTCCTTCTCGAAATTTTCATTTAATGTGATATAGACATATTTATCGATTGCCGCAGAGATCAGAAATCCTTCATTTTTTTCATAATATGAGGGCAGATCCGTGCCCCCGCCACCAAGGGATATTCTCAAAGGACTTCTTACTATAAGCATCGCTTCCTCCAAAAAACAAAAATTTAATGTTTAAGTATGTTAAATTCTTTTCCGTTGTATTATATTAAACTTACTCGTAACTATTCAGAACAGTTACGCCTATTCTAAAGTGTATTGCACGGTTTTTCAACCTGTAGTGTATACAAAATGTTAAGACCGGGCACAATAGAGTAAATAAATCGACGCAACGGAGGATATATATAATGAAAATACGCGAAGCGGCCCACGATATGAAGCTTGCAGCTCCTATACTGGCTTCGACCACGATCGGCCAGCGAAACGGAGCCCTCAGGAAGATCGCAGAGGCTCTGGAAGACCACAAGGCTGAAATATTTGAGGCGAACAAAAAGGATATGGATGCCGCTGAAAAAAACAACATCGCAGCCGCAGTCAAAAAGAGGCTTAAATATGATGAAGGAAAGCTTCGGGACGGAATTGCGGGTATCGAGCAGCTGATAGAGCTTCCGGACCCTCTGGGAAAGCTCTCCCTCAACAGACAGCTGGATGAAGGTCTCATCCTCAAACGGGTCAGTGTGCCGATAGGAGTCATAGGAGTCATCTTCGAAGCCAGACCCGACGCCCTCGTGCAAATCTCCGCGCTCTGCATAAAAAGCGGAAACTGCGCGGTTTTAAAGGGCGGGAAGGAGACTGTCGAAACAAACCGTATCCTCTTTAAGATAATATATGACAGCGTCGTCGAAGCTGGGCTGCCCGAGGGCTGCCTCCTGCAGGCAGAGCTCCACAATGAGATAGACGAGCTCCTCACCTGTGACGGAGATATCGACCTCCTTATACCCCGGGGCTCAAACAAATTTGTCCGCTACATAATGGAGAATACGAAGATTCCCGTTATGGGGCATTCCAGCGGTATCTGCCATATCTATCTGGACAAGGACTGCGATATGAAAAAGGCCATTCCCATTATAGTCGATGCCAAGATCCAGTACCCCGCCGCCTGCAATGCCGTGGAGACCCTTCTCGTAAACCGGGATATCGCGAAAGAAGCCCTGCCGGAGATAGCAGAGGCTCTGACAGGCAACGGAGTCAGGCTCCGCGGAACAGAGGAGGTTTCAGAATTGATCTCCTGTGAAATAATGGCTGAAGATGAATTTGATACGGAATACACAGACCTGATCATCTCGATAAAATTAGTGTCGGATGTAAAGGAAGCGGTAGAGCACATCAACAGATACAGCTCTCACCACACAGACAGCATTCTGACGGAAAACGACGAAGCTGCCGAATACTTCATGAACCTTGTGGATTCTGCCGGAGTCTATCATAACTGCTCGACGAGATTTTCCGACGGCTATCGCTACGGCTTCGGAGCGGAGGTCGGGATAAGCACCGGAAAGCTCCACGCCAGAGGCCCTGTCGGCTTGGAGGGGCTGGTAACATATAAGTACAAGCTGTTTGGAAGCGGGCAGGTCGTAGGAGACTACGCCTCAGGCAAAAGCCATTTTCATCATAAGGATATTTGATCTGCGTTATCTCCGGGTCTCAAAATATAGTTCCTCCGGCGAAAATATAATTACCCTCGTAAAATACAGCGACCTGTCCGGGTGTAACAGCCCTGACGGGCTTTTCAAATACCGCCTCAAGCTCATCCTCGCCCGTTCTCGTGACACTACACCACTCTCCCTCATGCCTGTAGCGAATCTTTCCCCAGAGCCTCCTGCTGCTCCCGACGGGGAAGTCATCGGAAGAAACGGACATAAAGTTGAGCCCCCTGGCCTTGAGGCGCTCCGAAAAGACCTCGTCCCCATAGCCTAAGACGACCTCGTTTGTTTCGGGCCTTATCCCTATGACGTAGATATGCTGTCCCATCGGCAGATTTAAACCGCGTCTCTGCCCTATAGTATAGTGAATGATCCCCTTATGGCGGCCCAGGACCCTGCCGTCCGCGGTTACAAAATTGCCGGGAATGGCGACGCTGCCTCCCCTCTCCTTCTCGATAAAAGCGGCATGGTCATGATCTGGAATAAAGCAGATCTCCTGCGAATCTCTTTTATTGGAAACCGGGAGGCCCGCTTTTTGCGCGATATCTCTGACCTCGGGCTTTTCATAGCCGCTTAAGGGCATGAGGGTATGCTCAAGCTCGTCCTGGGTGAGGTTAAAAAGCGCATAGGTCTGGTCCTTTTGTGAGGCTGAACGCTTTACCGCATACCTCCCATTTTCAAGCCTGTCCACTCCGGCATAGTGCCCTGTTGCGATAAAGGACGCCCCTATCTGCTTTGAGCGCTTAAGCAGGGCTCCCCACTTGACGTATCTATTGCAGGCGATACAGGGATTTGGCGTCCTCCCCTGTATATATTCATCTGTAAAATAGTCTATAACGCTCTCCTGAAATTCTTTTCGAAAATCCATAACATAATGTGGGATTCCGATGAGCTCCGACACCCTTCTGGCATCCTCTACAGCAGAAAGACCGCAGCATCCATTTTCTGCCGCAATCTTATCCGGTGATTCATCCTGCCATATGTGCATAGTCACGCCGATCACATCATATCCCTGCTCCTTCAGCAAAAGGGCAGCGACGGACGAATCCACTCCGCCCGACATCCCGACTACGACTGTCTTATCTGATGAACACATTCCTTTATTATCCCAAATGCCTCCTCTATTTCTTCCATACGGTTATATTTTCCAATAGAAAATCTTATGGTATTCTCCGCCTCTTCCTTGCTCTTTCCAATTGCCGTCAGAACATGTGAGGGCAGCGCGGCTCCGGTTGCACACGCCGCTCCTGTTGAAGCGCATACCCCCTTTTGATCCAGGGCTATGACCAGAGCTTCGGCTCTAACGCCATCTATGGTAGCGCTGACTATACCTGGCAGACGCGAATTGAACAGGTCGAACATATCCTCATTTTCTTCCAGGCCGGAGCCATTTATCTCTACTCCCGGTATAGAGGACAGCAGCTCTATAAGCTTATCGGACATCTCAGCTACCCGCTTTATCTCATCGCCCATATTCATTCTGGCACTTTCCAGCGCCGTACCGAAGCCCGCGATAGCTGTGACATTTTCCGTTCCCGCACGGCGTCCCCTCTCCTGCATACCTCCGTAAAGCAGGGGCTGGATCTTGACTCCGTCCTTTATATACAGCAGTCCCACTCCCTTGGGCCCGTACATTTTATGCGCCGAAGCCGAAAACAGGTCCACGTCTCCCCCGGGCAGGCTTAAGGGTATATGTCCCGCTGCCTGAACCCCATCGGTGTGAAAGAGACACCCGTTTTCATGGGCTGCCTCGGCGAGCTCTCTTATCGACTGTATGGTTCC